>NZ_JBHWIE010000201.1:0-13775 GCF_042732085.1 Actinosynnema sp. NPDC059797 | reverse complement strand
CTCGGTGGGACGCTCTTCCCCACCGTGCCTGCCGGCTGCGGCCTGCCTCCGGTACTCGTAAGGGCCCCATGTCAAATCGAGCCGGGACCAGCCCCCAAGCCCGAAACCGACAGGAGCTCAGACCCGGGTCACCGACACCCGGACCTTCTGACCCTCCCCGACCACGCCCTCAACACCCGAACCCGAACCCGAACCCGAACCCGAGCCAGCCACGTCCTGCGAGTACTCGACCGCGTCCGCCAGGGTCTCCGACTTCACGAACGGCTCGAACTTCCGCACCGCCGCCTCGACCCCGCCGTCCGGCAGCCCCAGCACCACCGAGATCCGGTCGGACACGTCCAACCCGGCGTCCTTGCGGGCCTGCTGCACCAACCGCACCAGGTCGCGCACCAACCCCTCGTCGGCCAGCTCCTCGGTCACCACGGTGTCCAGCACCACCAACCCGGAGTTCCCGGGCAACGCCGCCGTCGCCCCGGCATCCCGGGCCACCAGCCGCTGCTCGTACTCCTCCGGGAACAGCTCGACCCCGGCCGCCACGACGCGCCCGTCGACCTCGGCCCAGTCCCCGGCCTTCACCGCCTTGATGACCTTCTGCACCTCGGGCCCCAGCCTCGGCCCGGCGGCACGCGCGTTCACCGCCAGCTGGAAGTGCCCGTGGGCGTCCACGTCCGTCGTCAGCGACACCGACTTCACGTTGACCTCGTCCCGCAGCACCTCCGCGAACGGCTCCAGCACCTCCGCGTCGGCCGCCGCGATGACCAGCGAGGCCAGCGGCAACCGCACCCGCAGCTTGTTCGCCTTCCGCAGCGACAGCGCCGTGGACGCCACCTGCCGCACCTTGTCCATCGCGGTGACCAGCCCGGCGTCGGCCGGCAGGTCCGAGGCGACCGGCCAGTCGGCCAGGTGCACGGACCGCCCGCCGGTCAGCCCGCGCCACACGGCCTCCGTCGTCAGCGGCAGCAGCGGCGCCGCCACCCGGCAGACCACCTCCAGCACCGTGTGCAGCGTGTCGACCGCGTCCCGGTCGCCGGCCCAGAACCGGTCGCGCGACCGCCGCACGTACCAGTTGGTCAGCACCTCCAGGAAGTCCCGGATCGACGCGCACGCGCCCGAGACGTCGTACGCGTCGAGCTGCGCGCCGACCGAGGCGACCAGGTCGTGGGTCTTCGCCAGCACGTACCGGTCCAGCACGTGCGGCGAGTCCGTCCGCCAGGTGCCCTCGATGCCCTCGGCGTTCGCGTACAGCGCCAGGAAGTACCACGAGTTCCACAGCGGCAGCACGGCCTGCCGCACCGCGTCCCGGATGCCCCGCTCGGTGACCACCAGGTCGCCGCCGCGCAGGATCGGCGAGGCCATGAGGAACCACCGCATGGCGTCGGAGCCGTCCCGCTGGAACACCTCGTTCACGTCCGGGTAGTTCCGGCGCGACTTGGACATCTTCTGCCCGTCGTCGCCCAGCACGATCCCGTGCGCCACGCAGTTCCGGAACGCCGGCCGGTCGAACAGCGCCGTGGCCAGCACGTGCATGGTGTAGAACCACCCGCGCGTCTGCCCGTTGTACTCGACGATGAAGTCACCCGGGTAGTGGTCCTCGAACCACTCGCGGTTCTCGAACGGGTAGTGCACCTGGGCGAACGACATCGACCCGGACTCGAACCAGCAGTCCAGCACCTCGGGCACCCGGCGCATCGTCGACCGTCCCGACGGGTCGTCCGGGTTCGGCCTGGTCAGCGCGTCGATGCCCGGCCGGTGCAGGTCGGTCGGCCGCACGCCGAAGTCGCGCTCCAGCTCGTCCAGCGAGCCGTACACGTCCACCCTCGGGTACGCCGGGTCGTCCGACACCCACACGGGGATCGGCGAGCCCCAGAACCGGTTCCGCGAGATGTTCCAGTCGCGGGCGTTCTCCAGCCACTTGCCGAACTGGCCGTCGCGGATGTGCTCGGGCACCCAGTTGATCTGCTGGTTCAGCTCGACCATGCGGTCCTTGAACCGCGACACCGCGACGAACCACGACGACACGGCGCGCTGGATCAGCGCGTTGTCGCACCGCCAGCAGTGCGGGTACGGGTGGTCGTAGGTCTCGTGGCGCAGCAGCAGGCCGGCCTCGCGCAGGTCCCGGATGATCGGCTTGTTCGCCTCGAAGACCTGCAACCCCTCGTACGGGGGCACCTCGGAGGTGAACCGGCCGTGCGCGTCGACCGGCACCACGACGTCGATGCCCGCCGCGTCCGTGACGGCCTTGTCCTCCTCGCCGAAGGCGGGGGCGATGTGCACGATGCCCGTGCCGTCCTCGGTGGTGACGTAGTCGGCGGCCAGCACCTGGTGGGCGTTCTCGCGGCCGGCGAAGAAGTCGAACGGCGGCCGGTACTTCCGCCCCACCAGCTCGGACCCCCGGTAGCGGGCCACCACCGGCGGCTCCTCGCCCAGCTCGCGCGCGTACGCCGCCACCCGGGCCTCGGCCAGCAGGTACTTCTCCCCGCCGGACTCGACCACCACGTAGTCCACGTCCGGGTGAACCGCGGCGGCCAGGTTGGACGGCAGCGTCCACGGGGTGGTCGTCCACACCAGAGCCAGCTCGCCGGTCTCCAGGCGCAGGCCCACCGTCACCGCCGGGTCCTGCCGGGGCCGGTAGGTGTCGTCCATCTTCGTCTCGGTGTTGGACAGCGGCGTCTCGCAGCGCCAGCAGTACCAGAGCACCCGGAAGCCCTCGTAGACCAGGCCCTTGTCCCACAGGGTCTTGAAGGCCCACATGACGCTTTCCATGTAGTCCAGGTCGAGCGTCTTGTAGTCGTTGTCGAAGTCCACCCAGCGGGCCTGCCGGGTCACGTAGTCGCGCCACTGGTCGGTGTACCGGAGCACCGACGTGCGGC
Organism: Actinosynnema sp. NPDC059797; assembly: GCF_042732085.1. Taxonomy (NCBI): domain Bacteria; kingdom Bacillati; phylum Actinomycetota; class Actinomycetes; order Pseudonocardiales; family Pseudonocardiaceae; genus Actinosynnema; species Actinosynnema sp. NPDC059797. The sequence continues at coordinate 10,905 of NZ_JBHWIE010000201.1, read as the reverse complement.
AGGCCTCGTTGAACTTCTCGATGCCGAAGGACTCGATCTCGCTCTTGGACGAGAACCCGAGCTGCTTCTCGGCCTCGACCTCGGCGGGCAGGCCGTGGGTGTCCCACCCGAACCGGCGCTCGACGTGCTTGCCGCGCATCGTCTGGTAGCGCGGCACCACGTCCTTGACGTACCCGGTCAGCAGGTGGCCGTAGTGCGGCAGGCCGTTGGCGAACGGCGGGCCGTCGTAGAAGACGAACTCGTTGGACCCGTTGTCCCCGGCCGGCCGGGCGTCGACCGACGCCTGGAACGTCCCGTCGGACTTCCAGAAGTCGAGCACGCCCTCTTCGAGGACGGGGAAGGACGGCTGGGCGGGGACGGAACCCTCGCCCGCCTTCGGGTAGGCCATCGTGCGACTCCTCGCTCGCGTGCAACCGGCTCACGAGGACGACACGCCCTGCCGGGCGCACCGCGGTACCACCTCGCTTGCCAGCGCGCGAAGGCACTGGCCTCTCGTTCAGCGGCTGTGACGGGCCGCACCCGTCCGGTTCTACTGGGGCTCGCGCCCGTTCTTCCGGAGGCTCGCCGGTGATGGCCGGGTCAACGCCGTGCTAACGCCAAGGGTAACCGAACCGCACCGGCGGGTTGTTCCGCGCGCCGGCGCCACCTCGGACGACGCCGGGTGTGGTGTTGATCACTCGGGCTCGGCCGCGCTCCGGGACCGGGCCGCCAGCGAGGCGTCCGGCGCGCACACCGCGCAGGGCGTGAACCCCAGCTGACGGGCCTCGTTGATCGGCAGCGCCAGGGAGCCCCTCCCCGCGAGCCAGGAACACTCGACCAGGTGATACCGGGGGCGTTCGTCGAGCACCCGGACCTCGTCGGTCAGGTCGGCCACGACGAGCGAGTCCGCCGCGTCCGTGTCCTCTTCACCGGGCTCGGCGACCGGCTCGTCACCGACCTCCGGCGACCCACCCTCGCGACCAGCCGGAACCGGCCCCGAATCCGACGTCGACGCCGACGCCGACGAAGAAGCGGCCACCGGGGCCACCCGGGACACCGGAGCGCCCTCGGTGCCCGACCGGCGGCGGAGCCACCAGTCGAGCACCAGGGCCACGGCAGCGGCCCCGCTGGCACCCACCGACAACCAAGCCCAGTGGGTCTGGGTGCTGGTCAGCGCGGGCACGAGCAGGCCCAGCGCGACCAGCACCAGCAGCAGGACTACGTACAGCACGTGCAGCAGACTAGATCAGCGACGCGACCAGCGCGCCGACCAACCCAGCCGGCGCGCCGACCAACCCAGCCGGCGCGCCGACTAACCCGGCCAACGCGCCGACCAACCCGACCGGCGCGCCGATCAACTCGACCCGCGCGCCGATCCAGCCAGGTCGGCCCGGTCAGCCCGGTCAGCCCGCCTCGGCACGCGCCCCGAAGGTGTACCCACCCTGCTGACGACCGTCGGACGGAGCGGCCGGGCCGCGGTCCTGGAGGTCGCGCAGCGACGACTCCAGCATGGTCTTCAACCTGGTCCGGTACTCGCGCTCGAACGTCTGGAGCTTGTCGATCTGCTTCTCCAGCGTGTTCTTCTCCTGGGTGATGTTCCCCATCACCTCGGCGTGCTTGCGCTGCGCGTCGCGGTCGAGCGCGCTCGCCTTCTCCCGGGCCTGCCGCTCCAGCGTCTCGGCACGGGTCCGCGCGTCGTTCAGCATGGTCTCGGCACGCGTGCGCGCCTCGTTGACCATGGTGTCGGCCTTGGCACGGGCCTCGGACAGCAGCTGCTCGGACTTGGTCCGCGCCTCCGACAGCATCCCGTCGGCCTCGGCCTTGGCCTCGCCGGTGAGCCGGTCGGCCATCTCCTGGGCCAGGCCGAGCACCTTGGCCGCCTGCACGTGGTGGTCACCACCACCGCCGGGCGAGGTCTGCTCCAACGCCGAGGGGGGCGGTACGGGGGCGAGCCTGCGGGGCTCGTCGACGACCCGGCTGGGGCCGCCGACACCCGCGGCGATCTTCGCCCGTGCGTCCTCCAGGTCGGCACGCGCAGTCTCGACCTGCTGGTCGAGCTGCTCGACCTGCTGGCGCAGGTCGTTGTTCTCCTCGATCAGGCGGGCCAACTCGCCCTCAACCAGGTCGAGGAACGCGTCCACCTCGTCCTCGTTGTAGCCCCGCTTGCCAATCGGCGGCTTGCTGAACGCGACGTTGTGCACGTCCGCGGGGGTCAACGGCATCAGATCACCTCACGCACTCCTGGGCTGTGGAGATCCCTGGACCCTGTCCCCTCACAACGGCCTGGGATCGGCTACTCGCATCAGAATGATAACGACCAGCAACAGCACAATAATGGACAAGTCCAGACCGACGCCGCCGATCCGCACGGTCGGGATGAGCCGACGCAGCAGGCGGACCGGGGGATCGGTTACCGTGTAGACGGTCTCCAGAGCCACGGCGACCCCGCCCGCAGGCCGCCAGCCCCTGGCGAAACTGCGGACGAGTTCCACGACGACACGCGCCGTGAGCAGCACCCAGAACGAGAACAACACGTAGTAGACCACGAGCCAGAGGGCATCCACACCGTCAACTGTGCCACCCCTCAGTCGCGGTTGAGGAACCCGCCCTCCGCGAGGCGCCTCCGGTCCTCCGCCGTCACGTCGATGTTCGGCGGTGAGAGGAGGAACACCTTGTTGGTGACCTTGTCGATCGAGCCGCGCAGGGCGAACGCCAGGCCTGCCGCGAAGTCGACCAGCCGCTTGGCGTCCGCGTCGTCCATGTCGGTGAGGTTCATGATCACCGGGGTGCCGTCGCGGTAGTGCTCGCCGATGGTCCGCGCCTCGTTGTAGTTGCGCGGGTGCAGCGTGGTGATGCGCCCCAGCTGGTGGGGAGCGGGCTCGGGGGTCGGGCGCAGCCGGTTCACCGGCTCGCGCTGGGGCTCGACGGCCAGCGCGCCGTGGGTCTCCGGCGTCCACGGTCGTCGTGACCGGGCTCCGCGATCGGGCTCGTAGTCGTCCGCCTCCTCCAGCTCGGCCCGGTAGCCGTTGAACGCACGGCGCCGGTTGTTGCGCTGCTCCGGGTAGGGCTCGTAGTCCTCGGGCTCGGCGTAGTCGGCCCGGTAGTCCGAGTAGCGGCGGTCACCGTCGTAGGCGTCGGGGTCGTCGGCGTACTCGGCGGGAACCATCCCGAAGTAGGCCTTCAGCTTGTGAAACCCGCTCATGGTTCGAGCCCTTCCTCCGCCGATGATCCCTACCCGCAAGGACGTCGCGGCCGTCCCAGAGGTTCCGGACAGTTACGGCGAGGCTAGTCTCCGGCTGCCCAGCAACGCTGTTCCGACACGCACGCACGTGGAACCGTGCGCAATGGCATCTTCCAGGTCACCGCTCATCCCCGCCGAGACAACGGTGGCATCGGGATGATCGTCCCGCAAGCGGGTTACCGCTTCGTACAGAGCAGCAAACGCCTGCCGTGGAGACATGGAGAGGGGTGCGACGGTCATCACACCTCGCAGAATAAGTTCACTCGAACGTGCTACGTGATCGGCCAGTCGCGGTAGGTCACCGATGGGGTGCCCGCCGCGGGCCTCGTCGCCGTCGATGCTGACCTGGAGCAGCACCTCGACGGGTTCGGTGGCGGCCTTCGCGATGGCGTCGGCCAAGCGGGTCGAGTCGACCGTGTCGATCCGGTCGGCCCACCTCAGCACCGACTTGGCCTTGTTCCGCTGGAGCGACCCGACCATGTGCCAGCGGGCCCGCGCGTCCGGCCGCAGCTCGGCGAACTCCCGGGTCTTCCGAGCGGCCTCCTGGTCGCGGTTCTCGGCGAACTCGGTGAGCCCGAGGTCGTGCAGGATCGCCACGTCCCCGGCCGGGAACGTCTTGGTCACCGCGAGCAGCCCGACCTCGGACGCGTCCCGCCCGGCCGCGGCGCAGGCCGCGGCGATCCGCGCCCGCACCTCGGCCAGCGACAACGCCAACTCCTCGCGCCGCTCCGCGCTCCCCGCTCCCCCACCGGCGCTCCCCGCTGCCCCACCGGCGCTCCCAGCTCCCACGCCGGCGCCCTCCACTGCCCCACCACCCACGTCCTCGCCCACGCCGGCGCCCTCCACTGCCCCGCCACCCACGTCCGCGCTCACGCCTCCACCCAGATGACACCGGCGAGCCGCCCGGTGCCGCGCTCCCGCCGGTGGCTGAACAGCGACTTCTCCTCCACCGTGCACCGGGGGTCGACGCCGATCCTGCCGACCCCGGCGTCGGCCAGCTGCTGCCACAGCCCGGCCCGCAGGTCCAACGCCGGCTTGCCGCCCCGGGTCTTGCTCGCGCTCCCGGGCAGGTGCTTCTCCACGTCCGCCCGCATCTCGGCGGGCACCTCGTAGCACTGCCCGCACACCGCAGGCCCCAGCAGCACCTCGACCCGCCCCACCTCGGCACCCAGCTCGACCATCCGCTCCAGCGCCGCCGGCACCACGCCGACGCGGGCGCCGACCCGCCCGGCGTGCACCGCCGCGACGACCCCGGCCTCCGGGTCGCCCATCAGCACCGGCACGCAGTCGGCGGTCAGCACGGCCAGCCCCAACCCGGGCTGCCGGGTGACCACGGCGTCGGTCGCCTCCAGCGGCTCGTCCACGGGCCCGTCGACGACCCCGACCGTCCGCCCGTGCACCTGCTCCATCCACACCAGCCGCCCGGGCCCCAACCCGATGCCCTCGGCCAACCTCCCCCGGTTGGCCGCGACCGCGGCCGGGTCGTCCCCCACCCGGTCACCCAGGTTGAACGACTCATACGGCGGCTTCGACACGCCACCCTCACGCGTGGTCACAACACGACGGATCCGCACCCCACCAGCTTCCCAGACCCGCGTGTCCTCCACTCCGGCACCGCGTGTCCTCCACTCGGACACCGCGAACCCACCGCTCAGGCCGCGGGCACGCGGAGGCTCGGAGGTCCGGACTGGACGACACGCGGTGTCGGACTGGACGACACGCCGTGCCGGACTGGACGACACGCCGCGCCTGAGTGGAGGACACGCGATGTCTGGGTGGAGGACACGCGGAGGGCCCCCGAGCGGTGGCTCGGGGGCCCGGGAGAGCGCGGGGTCAGCGGCGCATGAAGGGCGGGACGTCGACCTCGTCGTCCGGGTCGTCGGTGACCGGGACGGCCCGGTTGGGCAGGCTGCCGCTGGTCGGCAGGCCCGGCGACAGGGAACGCGGCACGGCCGGCGGCGTCGGCGGCGTGTAGGGCGCCCCGTTGCCCTGCGGCTGCTGCGGCACGGTCGGCCGCTGCTGGACCACCTGCGCCGGCTCCACCGACGACACCGGCTGCGACACCGGCTGCACGGCGGGCACGGTCGGCTGCGCCGTCACCGGCGGGGGCTGCTGGGGCTGCGGCGCGGACAGCTCACCCGCCGTCGCCGAGGCGACCGGGTTGCCGCGCTGCGGGCCGGACAGCGCCTGCGGCTCCAGCTTCTTGTGCGTCGGGCCGCCGCTGTCGAAGCCGGCCGCGATCACCGTCACCCGCACCTCGTCGCCGAGCGAGTCGTCGATGACCGTGCCGAAGATGATGTTCGCGTCCGGGTGGGCGGCCTCCTGCACCAGCGACGCCGACTCGTTGATCTCGAACAGGCCCAGGTCGCTGCCGCCCGCGATCGACAGCAGCACGCCGTGGGCGCCCTCCATCGACGCCTCCAGCAGCGGCGAGTTGATGGCCTTCTGGGCGGCCGTCACCGCCCGGCCCTCGCCGCGCGCCGAGCCGATGCCCATCAACGCGCTGCCCGCCCCGGACATGACCGACTTCACGTCGGCGAAGTCCAGGTTGATCAGACCCGGCGTGGTGATCAGGTCGGTGATGCCCTGGACACCGGACAGCAGCACCTCGTCCGCCGACCGGAACGCGTCCATCAGCGACACACCGATGTCGCCGAGCTGGAGCAGCCGGTCGTTCGGGATCACGATGAGCGTGTCGCACTCGTTGCGCAGGGCCTGGATGCCCTCCTCGGCCTGCTTCGCGCGCCGCTTGCCCTCGAACGAGAACGGCCGCGTCACCACGCCGATGGTCAGCGCGCCGAGCTTGCGGGCGATCGAGGCCACCACGGGCGCGCCGCCGGTGCCCGTGCCACCGCCCTCGCCGGCGGTGACGAACACCATGTCGGCCCCCTTGAGGACCTCCTCGATCTCCTCCCGGTGGTCCTCGGCCGCCTTGTGGCCGACCTCGGGGTTGGCGCCGGCGCCGAGGCCGCGGGTCAGTTCGCGGCCGATGTCGAGCTTCACGTCGGCGTCGGACATCAGCAGAGCCTGCGCGTCGGTGTTCACCGCGATGAACTCGACGCCCTTGAGCCCGACCTCGATCATCCGGTTCACGGCGTTCACGCCGCCACCGCCGATGCCGACGACCTTTATCACCGCGAGGTAGTTGTGCGGGGGCGTCATCGGTCCGCCTTCCTGATCGTGTCCGTGCTCATGTGCTGGAGTGGATGACCACCGGTGTCACACCCGGACGGATCACCACCCGGATTGAAACTCTCAACCAGAGGTGGAGAGTTATGTCAACCCCGTATGTTCCTGCTGGACGTTATGCATCGGCAATGCCTCGGTCCAGCAGCCACGCCGTGTTGTGTCCTGACCGGGTGAGCGGTCACTACTCGCCGGTCGCCCCGTCGAGCAGTTCCCGCACCACGTCCAGGTGCCCCGCGTGCCGACCCGTTTCCTCGATCATGTGGATCAACACCCAGCGCGCGGAAATCCGACCACCGCGGAACGCCACCTCGTGGTCGAGGTCGAGCCCCGCGGCGACTTCCCGGCTCGCCGCACATTCCGAAGCGTAGTCGGCCAGCAGACCGGAGATCGTCTCGCCCGGCTCGACGCGCCAATCCGCGTCGGGGTCCTCCCTGGTGTAAGGCGCCTCGCTCGGCTGCCCGGACAGCACCACCCGGAACCAGTAGTTCTCCACCCACCGCAGGTGCTTGACCACGCCCGCGGCGGTGTTGAGCTGCGACGGGAGCACCGAGCGCCGCGCCTGCTCCTCCGACAGCCCCGCGCACTTGAACGCGATCGTCCCGCGCAGGTAGTCCAGGAACGCGTTCAGCAGGGTCCTCTCGTCCCCCGTGTACGGCACCTCGACGCGTTCGTCTTCCCTCAAACCGGTCACGTCGGCAGTATCGCCGCCCGCGGCGCCCGACGTGGCCGGGTCAGCCGAGCACGCGGGTGTGGCGGGTTTCACCGGCGGACCTCACGACACCGTCGGCAGCTGCGGGCTGGAGACGTCGAACACGGTCCCATCCCTGGTCAGCAGCACGTCCAGCACGGCGGCCTTGCGCGGCGTGTCGTCCGCGGAGCCCCAGCGGACCTCGCGGCCGGCGCTCAGGGTCAGCCGCACCCCCGAGGGCGATTCGGCCGAGACCACCAGCACCTCGCTCCGCAACGCCTCCGGCAGCTGCGTGACCACGGCCACGGCCGCCGCCAGCGCGTCGCCGGACGCCTTCAGCTCGGGCAGCCCGGCCGGCGGCTGCGCCACGGTGGCGTAGTCCCGGCCCGTGGCGTCCACCAGGTGCGCGCCGTCGGGCCCGGTGAGGACTCCCACGGGGTCGCGCTCGTCCACGGTGAGCCGCACCAGGCCGGGCAGGACGCGTTCGACCAGCACGTCGGCCACCCGCGGCAGGGCGCGCACGCGCTCCGCGACCTCACCGCCGTCCACCCTGACCAGCGGGGTGCCGGGCCGGATCGCGGCGGCCTCGACGACCTCCGCGGACGTCAGCTCCGCCACGCCGCGCACCTGCACCTCGCGGACGCCGAGCGCGGGCGTGAACCACACCGCGCACACGGCGACGGTGACGGCGACCAGGACCAGGACCGCGACCAGCCGCCGGCGCAGCACCGTGCGCCGGGACGGGACGCGCGACGGGCGCCGCCGCGGCGCGGGGCGCGGTCGGCGACGCACCGCCTGCGTGCTCACCTGCGGTCCAACTCCCCGAGGATCTCCGGCCCGAGCACGGTCACGTCGCCCGCGCCCATGGTGACGACCACGTCGCCGTCCCCGACCAGCCCCGCGACCAGCGCGGGCACCCGGTCGAACGACGGCTCGTAGTGCACCCCGCCCTCGGCCAGCGGCACGCGCTCGGCGACCATCCCGCCGGTCACGCCCGGCTGCGGGTCCTCGCGCGCGCCGTACACGTCGAGCACCACGACCTCGTCGGCCAGGGCGAGCGCGGCGCCGAACTCGTCGGCGAACAGGCGGGTCCGCGAGTACAGGTGCGGCTGGAACACCACGACCAGCTTGCCCTCGCCGGCCAGCGGGCGGGCGGCGGTGAGCTGCGCGGACACCTCGGTGGGGTGGTGGGCGTAGTCGTCGTAGACCCGCACGCCCGCGGCGCGGCCCTTGTACTCGAACCGCCTGCGCACCCCGCCGAACGCGGCCAGGCCCCGCAGCACGCCGTCCCGGTCCGCGCCCAGTTCCAGCGCGGCCAGCAGCGCCGCGACGGCGTTGCCCGCCATGTGCTCGCCGGGCACGGCGACCCGCACGTCCACGACCCGCACGTCCGCGCCGCCGGCCTCCTCGGCGAGCTCGACCCGGACCAGGCCGCCGGTCTCCTCCGGCCGGTAGTCGACCAGTCGCGCCGAGCCCGGACCGCCCGCGGTGCGGCCGTAGGGCCGCACCCGGATGCCGAGCTTCGCGGCCCGCTCGGCCAGCGCCGCCGCGCCCGGGTCGTCCGCGCAGGCCACCAGCACGCCGCCCGGCTCGATCCGCTCCAGGAACGAGTCGAACACGCCCACGTACGCCTCGGTGGTGCCGTGGTGGTCCAGGTGGTCGGCCTCCACGTTGGTCACCACCGCGACCGACGGCGAGAAGGACAGGAACGAGCCGTCGCTCTCGTCGGCCTCGGCGACGAACACGCCGCCCGTGCCCTGGTGGGCGTTCGCGCCCGACTCGTTCAGGTCGCCGCCGATGGCGAACGACGGGTCCAGCCGGCAGTGCTGGAGCGCGACGGTGAGCATCGACGTGGTGGACGTCTTGCCGTGCGTGCCGGCGACGCAGGCCACGCGGTGGCCCTCCATCAGCGCGGCCAGCGCCTCCGCCCGCCGCAGCACCGCCACGCCGCGCTCGCGCGCCGCGACCAGCTCCGGGTTGTCCTCCCGGATCGCGGTGGACACCACGACCGCGGTGGGCCCGCCGGGGAGCTGGTCGAGGTTCGCGCCGTCGTGGCCCACCGCCACGGCCGCGCCCTGCGCGCGCAGGGCCAGCACCGTGCGCGAGTCCTTGGCGTCCGAGCCGGACACCTGCGCGCCGCGCGCGAGCAGGATGCGGGCGATGCCGCTCATGCCCGCGCCCCCGATGCCGACCAGGTGCACCCGTTCCAGCACGTCGCCCACCGAACCATCCCCCCTCGCGCCCGAACCGCCGCCGACCGGAGCCGTCACTTCCGGATCACCTCCAGCACGATGCGGGCCAGCACCTCGTCGGCCTCGCGGTGACCCGTGCTCAGCGTCGCGGCGGTCATCGCGGCCAGCCGGTTGCGGTCGGCGACCAGCGGCACCACGTTCGCCGCGACCCACTCCGGCGTCAACTGCTCGTCGGGCACCAGCAGGCCGCCGCCCGCCGACACCACGGGGCCGGCGTTGAGCGCCTGCTCGCCGTTGCCGTGCGGCAGCGGCACGAACACCGCGGGCAGGCCGACCGCCGACACCTCGGCCACGGTCATCGCGCCCGACCGGCACAGCACGGCGTCCGCGGCCGCGTAGGCCAGGTCCATGCGCTCCAGGTAGGGCACCGGCACGTACGGCGGCGCGCCCGGCACCGACTGGACGGCCACGGTGTTCTTCGGGCCGTGCGCGTGCAGCACGCCGATCCCGGCCCGCGCGAACGCCGGCGCCGCCGAGGCCACCGCGGTGTTGATCGACCGCGCGCCCTGGGAGCCGCCGAACACCAGCAGCGTCGGCGCGGTCGGGTGCAGGCCGAACTGGGCGCGGGCGCGCTGCCGCAGCGCCGCCCGGTCCAGCGTGGTGATCGAGTGCCGCAGCGGGATGCCGATGACCTCGGCGTCGGCCAGGCCCGAGTCGGGCACGGCGGCCGCGACCCGCTCGGCGAACTTCGCGCCGACCTTGTTGGCCAGGCCGGCCTTGGCGTTGGCCTCGTGCACCACGATCGGCACGCGGCCGCGCGCGGCGAGGTAGGCGGGCAGCGCCACGTAGCCGCCGAAGCCGACCACCACGTCCGCGCCGACGCGGTCCAGCACGTCGCGGGTCTGCTTGACCGCGCCGCGCACCCGCAGCGGCAGCTTGAGCAGGTCCGGTGACGGCTTGCGCGGCATCGGCACCGGCGGGATCAGCTCCAGGGGGTAGCCGCGGGCGGGCACGATCCTGCTCTCCAGCCCCCGCTCGGTGCCCAGCGCGACCACGCGCGCGTCGGGCCGCAGCCGCATGACCGCGTCGGCCAGGGCCAGGGCGGGCTCGATGTGCCCGGCGGTGCCGCCTCCGGCGACCACCACGCACGGACCGTTGGGGACAAGCCGGTCGCCGGACAGGGGAACCTCCAGGGCTGCGGGATCTCGTCGGGATCTCGTCCACTCGACGTGCCGAGCCTAGCAACGGCGCCACCCGGGCCCGGTGGAACCGCACCGCGTCGGGCGGGCACGAGCGGACCCGGACCCGGTCGGGCCCGGCGCGGCATTCGGCGAGGCATTCGGCGAGAGCGGCCGGGTGAAGGCGGAAAAGCCGCCCGGCGGAACTCCCGGCGATTCGACCGACGGCCGCTCGGACGCGGGTCGGTCTCAAGAGGAATTCCCCTCGGGGACCGACCGGGACCACCGGATCGGCCGGGCGCCGGGCACCACCGGGCGACGCGGTCCGGCCCCGCCCGCGTCGTCGCACCTCAACCGGCGACAGCGGGCGCACGCCTGGTAGGACCCCACGTCGTGCCGGGTGGCCGGTGCCGACCCGGGCCGGGCGCGGACGTCGGC
>NZ_JBHWIE010000200.1:0-13792 GCF_042732085.1 Actinosynnema sp. NPDC059797 | reverse complement strand
GCGCTGCTCGGGTCGGTGCTGCTGCTCGGCCCGGAGGACAAGCCCCGGGCGACCGAGGCGGAGGCCGAGGCGGCGCTGAGCGGGTTGGCGAGCGCGGGGTTCGTCCGGCAGGGGGCGAAGGTGCGGCCGGCGCAGCTGGCCGTGGTGCTGACCGGCGGCACGGTGTCGGGCGCCTCGGCGGGTGACCGGGCGGCGGTGGTGGCCCGGTTCGCGTCGCAGCTGGACCGGGCGGGCGCGGGCGCGGTGCTGGCCGGTGGGCGGGGTTCGGCGGACGGCACCGGGGCCGTGGGCGTCGTCCGGGCGGACACGGCGGCGACGTCGGTCCTGTCGACGGTCGACAACCTGGACACGGCGGCCGGGCGCGTGGTCACGGTGCTGGCGCTGCGGGAGCAACTGGACGGCAAGGCCGGGCGCTACGGCGTAGCCGGCAACGCGGAAAACACCGCCCCACCCGCCACCAGCTAACCCCGCGAGTCATGCCTTCCCCCCTCGCGAGTCATGCCCCCAACCCTCGCGTGTCATGCCTTCACTCCGCGCGAGTCATGCGCTCAGCCCCTACGTGTCATGCCTTCAACCCGCGCGTGTCCTCCACTCGGACATCGCGTGTCCTCCGGTCAGGCATCGCGTGTCCTCCAGTCCGACCTGGCGTGTTCTGCGTTCGGGCCGGCTGAACGTGGAACTCGGGGGGCCTGAGCGCATGACTCGCGCGGGCTGAGTGCATGACTCGCGCGGGCTGAGTGCATGACTCGCGCGGGCTGAGTGCATGACACGCGCGGGCTGAGTGCATGACACGCGGGGGCTGAGTGCGTGACTCGCGGTGTCTGAGTGGAGGACACGCGGTGTTTGAGTGGAGGACACGCGGGGGGTTGGGGGCGGTAGGCCATCCGAGTGATGCTCAACAGGACCCACCAGCGCGCTGGGTGACCGGTGGCGTGTTAGCGTTAGGGCCCGTGGACAGGGCCGTTGGCCCTGCGGAAATCCAGACCACGGGGAGCCTCCTTGGCGCAGCAGGCACGTACGACCAAGCACGTTTTCGTCACCGGGGGCGTCGCCTCCTCCCTCGGCAAGGGCCTCACCGCGTCGAGCCTCGGTCAGCTGCTCACCGCCCGTGGTCTGCGGGTCACCATGCAGAAGCTCGACCCGTACCTCAACGTCGACCCGGGCACGATGAACCCCTTCCAGCACGGCGAGGTGTTCGTCACCGACGACGGCGCGGAGACCGACCTCGACATCGGCCACTACGAGCGGTTCCTCGCCCGTGACCTGTCCGGCGAGGCCAACGTCACCACCGGCCAGGTCTACTCGGAGGTCATCGCCAAGGAGCGGCGCGGCGAGTACCTCGGCGACACCGTCCAGGTCATCCCGCACATCACCGACGAGATCAAGCGCCGCATCCGCGCCATGGCCGCGCCCGGCGCCGACGGCGTCGCGCCCGACGTGGTCATCACCGAGGTCGGCGGCACGGTCGGCGACATCGAGTCGCTGCCGTTCCTGGAGGCGTGCCGCCAGGTCCGCCACGACGTGGGCCGCGACAACGTCTTCTTCCTGCACGTCTCCCTGGTGCCCTACCTGGCGCCGTCCGGCGAGCTGAAGACCAAGCCGACCCAGCACTCGGTCGCCGCGCTGCGCAACATCGGCATCCAGCCCGACGCCATCGTGTGCCGGGCGGACCGCGAGATCCCCGACGCGCTCAAGCGCAAGATCGGCCTGATGTGCGACGTCGACACCGACGCCGTCGTCGCCGCCGTGGACGCGCGGTCGATCTACGACATCCCCAAGGTGCTGCACGCCGAGGGCCTGGACGCCTACGTGGTGCGCAGGCTGGACCTGCCGTTCCGCGACGTCGACTGGACCGTGTGGGGCGACCTGCTCGACCGCGTGCACAACCCGAGCGAGAAGGTCCGCATCGGCCTGGTCGGCAAGTACGTCGACCTGCCCGACGCCTACCTGTCGGTGACCGAGGCGCTGCGCGCGGGCGGGTTCGCCCACCGCACCAAGGTCGAGATCGCGTGGGTGCCGTCCGACGAGTGCCAGACCCCGTCCGGCGCGGCGCACGCCCTCGCGGGCCTCGACGCGATCCTCATCCCGGGCGGCTTCGGCGTGCGCGGCATCGAGGGCAAGATCGGCGCGATCACCCACGCCCGCACCCGCGGCATCCCGCTGCTGGGCCTGTGCCTGGGCCTCCAGTGCCTGGTCATCGAGGCGGCGCGCAACCTCGCGGGCATCCTCGACGCGAACTCCGCCGAGTTCGAGGACACCGGTTCGCCGGTGATCAGCACCATGGCCGACCAGGAGGACGTGGTCTCCGGCCAGCGCGACATGGGCGGCACGATGCGGCTCGGCGCGTACCCGGCGAAGCTCGTCCCCGGCTCCCAGGTCGCCCTGGCGTACGGCGCGACCGAGGTGTCCGAGCGGCACCGGCACCGCTACGAGGTCAACAACGCCTACCGCGACCGGCTCGCCGCCGCGGGCCTGGTGTTCTCCGGCACGTCGCCGGACGACCGGCTGGTGGAGTTCGTCGAGCTGCCCGCCGACGCGCACCCGTTCTTCGTGGCCACCCAGGCGCACCCGGAGCTGAAGTCGCGCCCGACCCGCCCGCACCCGCTGTTCGCCGCGTTCGTCAAGGCGGCCTTGGACTACCGGCTGGCCGACCGCCTGCCGCTGCCCGAGCCGGAGACCGCGGGGGCCGCGAAGTGACCGGGAGGCACGAGTTCAGCACCGTCTCCTCGCGGGACGTGCACGTGGGCAGGGTCGTCGCGCTGCGCGTGGACGAGGTCGCCATGCCCGGCGGCGGCACGGCCAAGCGCGAGGTGGTCGAGCACCTGGGCGCGGTGGCCGTGGTGGCGCTGGACGACGACGGCGCGGTCACGCTCATCCACCAGTACCGCCACCCGCTCGGGCGACGGCTGTGGGAGCTGCCCGCGGGCCTGCTGGACGCGGCGGGTGAGTCGCCGCTCTCGGCGGCCCGGCGCGAGCTGGCCGAGGAGGTCGGGCTGGCCGCGTCGCGGTGGGAGACGCTGGTGGACGTCGCCGCCTCGCCCGGCTTCACCGACGAGGTGGTGCGGGTCTTCCTGGCCCGCGGCCTGACCGCGGTGGACCGTGACGAGCAGGGCGAGGAGGAGGCCGACCTGGAGGCCAGGACCTTCCCGCTGGACGAGGCGGTGGCCATGGCCCTCGCCGGTGACATCGTCAACGGGGCCGCGGTCTCCGGGCTGCTGGCGGCGCAGGCGGTGGTCGCCGGTCGTGCGGAGGGCCGGCCGGCGGACGCTCCGTTCGAGGACCGCCCGACCCGGTTCGCCCGCCGGTCGAGGGGCTGAGCGCCGAGAGGGAGTCGAAGGGCTGAGCGCCGGGCGGAAGCCAAAGGGCTGAGCGCCGGGAGGAAGAGGTCGCGGGCGTCGTGCGCGGATCAGCGGCGGCGGCCCGCGACCAGCCGGTGCGCGCGGCGCGTGGCGGTCAGGATCTCCCGCCACCGCGCGCCCGCCGCCAGGTCCTCCGGCCGGCTGAACGGCGTGGGCCCCGAGGGCGTCCGCCGGCCCGCCCGCTTCTCGGCCCGGCGGACCTCGGCGAACGCCGCCACCCCCGCCTTCCACCGCTCCCGCCGCGCCTCCAGCAGCTCCAGCGCCCGCACCAGCGCCTCGTCGCACTGGAACGGGCCCACCTCCAGCTCGAGGTAGGCGAGCGTCCCGGAGAAGCCGTACGGCCGGAACAGCTGCACGCACGACCTGAGCGCGGACACCCGCCGGCTCATCGGCAACGAGGTGTCACGCACCTTGCGGGCGTGCACGGCGAAGCTCACGGACCACAGTCTTCCCGACCGCGCGCCCCGTTGGCTGGCGGATAATGGGGGACGTGCGTGGGCGAGGGCCGTTGGCGGTGGCCGCGGCGGCGGTGGCCGGGTGCGGGGTGCTGCTGTTCGTCGACCCCAACCAACCCGGGTCGCTCCTGCCGCCGTGCCCGCTCTACGCGCTGACCGGCATCCAGTGCCCGGCGTGCGGGGCCACGCGCATGGTCCACGCGCTGCTGCACGGCGACCTCGCCGCGGCGTGGCACTTCAACGCCGTCATGCTGGTCGCCGGGCTGCCGCTGCTGGTGTGGCTGTGGGCGAGGTGGGCGCGTGCCGCCGGGGCGGGCAGGCCCACCCCGCCGGTGCCGCGGGCGGTGGGCGTGCCGGTAGTGGCCCTGGCGGCGACGTGGATGCTCGTGCGGAACCTAGTCGCGTAGCTTGCGGCCCTGGCTGTCGGTGCCGCCGTTGACCAGCAGGACGATCCCGTCGACCAACGACCAGATACCGCACCCGCCGCAGGTCAGGAGCTGCGCGATGCCGATGCCGGTGTCGCCGATGTAGAACCGGCCGATGCCGAACGGCAGCACCAGCTGGAGCACGCCCGCGGCGATGCGCGACTTGTCCGACAGCGGCTGCCCGGTCAGCGGGTCCACCCCGTAGGGCGCGGCCGGGTTGAAGCCCGACGGGTAGGCCTGCCCGGCGTCGGCGTAGCCCTTCGTGCCGTGCGCGGGCGGCCCGTAACCGGGGGCGGCGTACCCGGCGGTCGGGTAGCCGGCGGTCGGGTAGCCGGGCGAGGCGTAGCCGGTGGCCTGCGGGTACTCGGCGGCCGGCGGCTGGAACTTGGGGTGCGGCAGGTCGTTGAACAGCGCCGCCAGTTCCTGGGCGGTCTGCGCGCCGGACGCGAAGCCGACGCGCTGCTCGTACTCGCCGATCTCCAGGCGACCGGCCGCGAAGTGCTCGTTCAGCGCGCTGATCGCCTCTTGGCGCTGCTGGTCGCCGATGCGCACCTGGTGGGGTTCCGACACACGTCAACGCTAACAGCCGCCCGTTCACCGCAACGGGGGAACGCGAGAGTCGGTCCGGAGGTCGGGAGGGGGAAGGCGCTGGTGGGGAGGGGAGCGGTGGGTGGCCGGCGGGTCCCCAGGGCGGCGGCGGGCGCTCGCGCACCTCGACGCGGGCGCTCGTGGGCGGCACACTGCCTTGCGGCGTGACCCGGTGCGACGCGGTGTGACACGGTGTTGTCAGGCGGCGGACTGGAACGGGTGAGGCGGGTAGGCGGGCGAGCAGGCGGCGGACTCGGGTCGGCCCGTGGGCGCGGCGGACTCGGCCCGGAAGTGGCCGGGTAGCGGCTGGGTGGTGACCCGGCTGGGTGGAGACCCGGTTGGGTGGAGACCCGGTTGGGTGGTGGCAGGGTTGGGCGGTGGCCCGGTGAGCACGACCGGGCAGCCGGCACCGCGGCTCGACCGGAACCGCGGGCGCGGACAGGCGCGGACAGCGCGCACCAGCAGGCACGAGCAAGGCACATGAGCGGGTACGAGCAAGGCACACGAGCGGGCACGAGCAAGGCACACGAGCAGGTACGGGTACGAACAGGCGGCGGACGAAGGTCCCGGAATTGTCAGACCTCGGCGGTAATGTAAAAGCAGGGGTCCCCTTGGCGGGGACCCCTGCCGGTGCGGCCATCGCGGCCTACCTCGACCACCTGGCGGTGGAGCGCGGCACCGCCCGCAACACCCTCGACTCCTACACCCGCGACCTCCGCCGCTACGCCGCGCACCTCGCCGCCCGGGACGTCGCCGACCTCGGGCACGTCACCGAGCCCCTGGTCACCGACTTCCTGGCCGGGCTGCGCGAGTCCGGCCTGGCCGCCTCCTCCGCCGCCCGCACCCTGGTCGCCGTGCGCGGGCTGCACCGGTTCGCCCACCGCGAGGGCCTCACCGCCCACGACCCGGCCCGCGACGTGCGCCCGCCGCAGCCGCCCAAGCGGCTGCCCAAGGCCATCCCGGTGGACGACGTGCTCCGGCTGCTCGACACCGCCCGCGGCGACACCCCCGCCGACCTGCGCGACCGCGCCCTGCTCGAACTGCTCTACTCCAGCGGCGCGCGCATCTCCGAGGTCGTCGGCCTCGACGTGGACGACCTCGACACCGCCGAGCGCACCGTCCTGCTCGACGGCAAGGGCGGCAAGCAGCGGGTCGTCCCGGTCGGCAGGCCGGCGCTCGCCGCGCTCGACGCCTACCTGGTGCGCGCCCGCCCGGCGCTGGCCAAGCGCGCCAACCCCGCCCTGTTCCTCAACGCCCGCGGCGGCAGGCTCACCAGGCAGACCGCGTGGCACGTGCTCAAGGCCGCCGCCGAGCGAGCGGGCATCACCGCGGAGGTCTCGCCGCACACCCTGCGCCACTCGTTCGCCACCCACCTGCTGGAGGGCGGCGCGGACGTGCGCGTGGTGCAGGAGCTGCTGGGACACGCCTCCGTCACGACGACCCAGGTGTACACCCTCGTAACCGTGAACACCTTGCGCGAGGTCTACGCGACCGCCCATCCTCGCGCTTCGGGGTGACGCGGGCCCCAGGGCCCGCACCGGACCGGAAACGACCGAGCGAGCAGACGAGCTGGAGGTGCCGACCAGGTGCCGAACTTGGACGAGCCGGAACCCGCCGCCATCGAACTGGGGTCGGTGCTGCACGCGTTGAGCGACCCCACGCGGCTGGCGGTCGTGCGGCAGATCGAGGCCGACGGCGAGCGCCTGTGCGGCGCGCTGCTGGTGGACGTGGCGAAGTCCACCCTGTCCCAGCACCTGCGCGTGCTGCGCGAGGCCGGCATCACCCGGACCAGGGCCTGCGGCAACCAGCGGTGGGTGTCGCTGCGGCGCGACGACCTGGACCGGCTGTTCCCGGGCCTGCTCGACGTGGTGCTCCGGGCGGCCGACCGGGCGGGCGCGGCGCGGTGACGCGCACCACCACGAGGTGACGGCTCTTCGCGCAGGCTCCGGCGAGGCGCGTTGCCGCCCGGCCCCGCGGTGCCTAGGCTGCGCCCAGGCAGAGGACTAAGGATCGGAAGGGCGATGTCGACACCGGGGCACGCGCGCGGCCCGTGGGGAGCACCAGCCCCGCCACCGCCGCAGACCGGTGTGCCCCGGGCCCAGGTCGAGCTGAGCCTGGCCCCGCACGCCGCGCCGGTCGACGAGGACGCCACCGAGCAGGCGGTGGGCGACATGGGCCCCACGGGCCGCCCGCTGCGCTACGTGCCCGACCCGCCCCTGCTCGCGCACCACGGCCCGGCCCGCATCATGGCGGTCTGCAACCAGAAGGGCGGGGTCGGCAAGACCACGTCCACCATCAACCTCGGCGCGGCCCTGACCGAGTTCGGCCGGCGGGTGCTGCTGGTCGACTTCGACCCGCAGGGCGCCCTGTCGGTGGGCCTGGGCGTGCACCCGCACCAGCTCGACCAGACCATCTACAACGTGATCATGGAGCGCGACGTCGGCATCAACGACGTGATCATGAGCACGCCGGTCGAGGGCATGGACCTGCTGCCGAGCAACATCGACCTGTCCGCCGCCGAGATCCAGCTGGTCTCCGAGGTCGGCCGGGAGCACACGCTGGTCCGCACGCTGCGCCCGGTGATCGACCACTACGACTACGTGCTGGTCGACTGCCAGCCGTCGCTCGGCCTGCTCACGGTCAACGCCCTGGCGGCGGCCGACGGCGTCCTCATCCCGCTGGAGTGCGAGTTCTTCAGCCTGCGCGGGGTCGCCCTGTTGATAGACACGATCGAGAAGGTCAGGGAGCGGTTGAACCCGAAGCTGGAGATCACCGGCATCCTCGCCACCATGTACGACCCGCGCACGCTGCACTCCCGCGAGGTGATGGCGCGCGTGGTCGAGGCGTTCGGCGAGGTCGTGTTCGACACGGTGATCAACCGCACCGTCCGGTTCCCGGAGACCACCGTCGCCGGTGAGCCGATCACCCGCTGGGCGCCCCGCTCGGCGGGCGCGAAGGCGTACCGCGCGCTGGCGCGCGAGGTGATCGCCCGGTGACCCGACGCCCATCACTGCCGGGCGCGTCCGAACTGTTCCGCCTCACCAGCTCAGCCCCCGAACCGGCCCCCGACCAGCCCGCGCCCGCACCGGGGCCCCGGCGGGGCACCGGGCGGCAGAAGCACTCGACCAAGATCACCGTGTACGTGTCCGACGAGGAGCTGCTGGCGCTGGAGCACGCCCGGCTGGCGCTGCGCGGCGAGCACGGCCTGGCCGTGGACCGGGGTCGGGTGGTCCGCGAGGCCATCGCGATCGTGCTGGACGACCTCGAGGGGCACGGCGAGGACTCCCTGCTGGTGCGCAGGTTGCACGAGCGGTGAGCGGTGAGGCACCACCCGGGGTCCTGGCGGAGGCGGCCGGGGCCGGGGGAGCGGCGGCCGGGGACGCCGGGCAGGCGGCAGCCGGAGAGGCGGCAGCCGGGGACACCGGGCAGGCGCAGGCGCCGACCCCGCCCGACGACGGCCGGTTCAAGGTCCGGCTGACCAACTTCGAGGGCCCCTTCGACCTGCTGCTCCAGCTCATCTCGCAGCACACCCTGGACGTGACCGAGGTGGCCCTGCACCAGGTCACCGACGACTTCATCGCGCACATCCGGGCCATGGGCGACCAGTGGGACCTGGACGAGACCACCGAGTTCCTGGTCATCGCGGCGACCCTGCTCGACCTGAAGGCGGCCCGGCTGCTGCCCGCGGGCGACGTGGAGGACGAGGAGGACCTGGCCCTGCTGGAGGCCCGCGACCTGCTGTTCGCGCGGCTGCTCCAGTACCGGGCGTACAAGCAGGTGGCGGCCCTGTTCGGGGAGCTGGAGCAGGGCGCGTACCGGCGCTACCCGCGGTCGGTGGCGCTGGAGCAGCGGTACGAGGGGCTGCTGCCCGAGGTGATGCTCGGCGTGGACGCGCGACGATTCGCCGAGATCGCCGCGGTCGTGTTCCGGCCCAAGCCGCCGCCCACGGTGTCCACCGACCACATCCACCAGCACCGGGTGTCGGTGCGCGAGCACGCCGACCTGCTGCGGGCACGGCTGGCCGAGCTGGGCACGACGACGTTCGCCGAGCTGATCGCCGGGTGCGGGCAGACCATGGAGGTGGTGGCCCGGTTCCTGGCGCTGCTGGAGCTGTACCGGGAGAAGGTGCTGGCGTTCGAGCAGCCGGACCCGCTCGGTGAGCTGCGCATCACCTGGGTGGGCACCGACCGGGAGGGCCGGGCGCCGGAGCGGGCCGAGGACGACGCCGAGGACGAGGAGTACGGGTGACCCAGAACGAGCCGGCGGGGAACGGGCGGACCTCGCCCGAACCCGAGCCCGAACCCGCCCTCCTGCCGGACACCGCCGCCGAGTCGGTCGCCTCGGGCGCCGAGCCGACCCTCGCGCTCGACCTGCCGGAAGCCCCGCCGGAGGCGCCGGCGGCACCGGAGGCCCCGGCAACCCCGAAAGCCGCGAAAGCACAGGAAGCACCGGAGACCCCGGAAGCCGAGGAGGCCGGCGGGCTGCCCGACCTGGCCGACGACGCCGAGCTGGACGGCGCGCTCGAGTCCGTCCTCCTCGTCGTGGACAGCCCCATCGCCGAGGAACAGCTCGCCGGCGTCTTCGAGCAGCCCGTGAAGCGCGTCACCCAGGCCCTCCACCGCCTGTCCGCCCGCTACACCGAGCAGGGCAGCGGCATCGACCTGCGTAGAATCGGGGACGGCTGGCGGTTCTACACGCGGGACCGCTTCGCGCCATTCGTGGAGAAGCTGCTGCTCGACGGGCAGCGCGCCAAGCTGACCCGGGCCGCGTTGGAGACCCTCGCGGTCATCGCCTACCGGCAGCCCGTCACCAGGGCCAGGGTCGCGGCGGTGCGCGGGGTGAACGTCGACGGCGTCATCCGCACGCTCGTCGCGCGCGGCCTGATCGCCGAGACGGGCACCGACTCCGACACGGGTGGCATCCTCTACCGCACGACCGAACTGTTCCTGGAGCGGTTGGGCCTGTCGTCGCTCGGCGACCTGCCCCCGATCGCTCCCCTCCTGCCCGAAGTGGATGCGATCGACGATGTCTGACCAGGACAAGCCTGAAGGGGTCCGGCTCCAGAAGGTGCTCGCCAAAGCGGGGGTCGCCTCGCGCCGGGTGGCCGAAGAGCTGATCGAGCTGGGCCGCGTCCAGGTCGACGGCGAGGTCGTCCGCGAGCAGGGCCGCCGGATCGACCCGGAGACCGCGGTCGTGCACGTGGACGGCGTCCGCGTGCAGCTCAAGGACGACGTGCTCACGCTCGTGCTGAACAAGCCGCGCGGCGTGCTCTCGACCATGCACGACGAGCAGCACCGCCCGTGCGTCGGCGACTACCTCGCCCACCGCAAGGAGCGCCTGTTCCACGTCGGCAGGCTCGACGCCGACACCGAGGGCCTGCTGCTGCTGACCAACGACGGCGACCTCGCGCACCGCCTGATGCACCCCTCCTACGAGGTGCCCAAGACCTACCTCGCCGAGGTGCCCGGCCCCATCCCCAAGGACCTGGGCCGCACCCTGCGCGCGGGCGTCGAGCTGGACGACGGCCCGGTCAAGGTCGACTCGTTCCGGCTGATCTCGGCCGTGCCGGGCAAGGCGCTGGTCGAGGTCGTCCTGCACGAGGGCCGCAAGCACATCGTGCGCCGCCTGCTGGAGCACGTCGGCCACCCGGTGGAGAGCCTGGTCCGCACCGCCGTCGGCGAGGTGCGCCTGGGCAACCAGCGCCCGGGTTCCATGCGCGTGCTCAACCGCCAGGAGGTCGGCTCCCTCTACAAGGCCGTCGGCCTGTAGTCGTGCGCGGCCCGCGGTTGTTCAGCGTCAGCCCGTGGACGCTGAACGGCCCCGGCTGAACAATCGCCCTCGTCGAAGGGGAGGGCGACGTGGCCAGACGGGAGAGCCCCTTACGGGCGGAGCACCACGGGCTGGGCGAGTTCGCGGCGGAGCTGCGCAAGCTCCGCGAACAGGCCGGCGGCCCCACCTACCGGCAGCTGAGCAGGCAGGCGCACTACTCGCCCGCCGCGCTGTCCGAGGCCGCGAACGGCCGCAAGCTGCCCAGCCTCGCCGTGACCCTGGCCTACGTGCGGGCGTGCGGCGGCGAGGTCTCCTCGTGGGAGGCCCGCTGGCGCGCGCTGGCCGGCCAGCTCGCCGCGCCGCGCCCCGGGCCGGACGACGGCCGCGCCCCGTACGCGGGGCTGGCCGCGTTCCAGGTCGAGGACGCCGACCGGTTCTTCGGCCGCGACCGGCTGGTGGGCGAGCTGGTCGAGCTGGTCGGGCGGCGGCGGTGCACCGGGGTGTTCGGCGCGTCCGGCTCGGGCAAGTCCTCGGTGCTGCGGGCCGGCCTGGTGGCGGCCTCGTCCGGGCCCTCGGTCGTGCTCACGCCGGGTCCCCGGCCGGTGGAGGAGCTGGCGGTGCGGATCGCCGCGTTCACCGGCAAACCCGCGGCCGCGCTGGCCGCCGAGTTCGCCGCCTACCCGGAGAACCTGCACCTGCGCGTCCGGCAGGCCGTGGTGGGCCGCCACGGCGACCTGCTGCTGGTCGTGGACCAGTTCGAGGAGGTCTTCACGCTGTGCGCGGACCCGGCCGAGCGGGCCGCGTTCGTCGCCGCGCTGACCACCGCCGCGACCGCGCCGACCAGCCGGACCAGGGTCGTGCTCGGCGTGCGCGCGGACTTCCTCGGCCACTGCGGGCGGCACCCGGAGCTGGTCGGGGCGCTGCGCGGCGGGCACGTGCTGGTCGGGCCGATGACGGCGGACGAGCTGCGCGAGGCGGTCGTCGCGCCCGCCGGCGCGGTCGGCTGCAAGGTGGAGACGGCGCTGGTCACCCGCCTGGTGTCGGACGCGGCGGGCCAGCCCGCGGCGCTGCCGCTGGTGTCGCACGCGCTGCTGGAGACCTGGCGCCGGCGGCGCGGCGTCGTGCTCACCCTGGCGGCCTACGAGGAGGCCGGCGGCATCGAGCACTCGATCGCGCGCAGCGCCGAGGACGTCTACGACCGGATGCCCCCGGAGCGGCAGCGGGTCGCCAAGCAGGTGTTCCTGCGGCTGATCGCGGTCGGCGAGGGCACCGAGGACACCAAGCGCCGGGTGGACCGGGACGAGGTCGACCACCCCGAGGTGCTGGCCGCCCTGGCGGAGGCGCGCCTGGTGGTGCTCGACCGCGACACCGCCGAACTGGCCCACGAGGCGCTGATCCACAACTGGCCGCGGCTGCGCGGCTGGATCGCCGAGGACCGCGCGGGCCTGCGGGCGCAGCGGATGCTGACCGACGCCGCGCGCACGTGGGAGTCGCTGGACCGGGACCCGTCCGCGCTGTACCGGGGCACCCGGCTGGCGCTGGCCCGCGAGTGGGCCGACGGCGAGGTCTGGTCGCGGCTCACGCCCGGCGAGCGGCGGTTCCTGGAGGCCTGCATCGCCGCGGACGACGCGGTGCGCGCGGTCGAGCACCGGCGCACCCGGAGGCTGCGGCAGCTCGTGTCGGTGATGGCGGTGCTGCTGGTGCTGGCGTTCAGCGCGATCGCGTTCGCCGTCCGCGCCGAGCGGTCGGCCCGCGAGCAGGCCGCCATCGCGCTGGCCCACAAGGTGATCACGCAGGCCGCCGGGTTGCGCACCGCCGACCCCGCCCTGTCGGTGCAGCTCAGCCTGGCCGCGCACCGGTTGGCGGGGCTGCCGGAGACGCGGGACGCGGTGCTCGGCTCGTTCGCCGAGCCGTACGCCACGCGGATCACCGCGGCGCGGTCGGTCGTGGTCGCGCCGAGCGGGTCGCTGCTCGCGGTCGTGGACGACACCAGCACCCGGAACGCGCGGCTGGTCGACGTGTCCGACCCGCGCCGCCCGGCGCACCTCAGCGAGCTGCCCGCGGTCGCGGGCGTGGGCGCGGTGGCGTTCCACCCGGGCGGCGGGCGGGTGGCCGTGGCCGGCGCGGGCCGGATCGCGCTGGTCGACGTGCGCGACCCGCGGCGGCCGGAGGTCGAGCAGGTGCTGTTCGAGCCGGTGCCCACCAGGACCGCGGTGTCGCTGGCGTTCTCGCCCGACGGCCGCCGGCTCGCCGCCGGGTACGAGGACCGGCAGGCGGTGGTGCGGGACCTCGGCGACCCGGTCCAGCCGCGCCTGCCGGCCCGGGTCGGCGGCGACGCGTCGCACGCGGTGGCGTTCCTGTCCCCGACGGCGCTCGCGGTGCTGTCCGGCGACCGGGTGGAGGTCGTCGACGTGACCACCGGCGCGACCACGACCGCCGTCTCGGGCGTCGGCGCGCTGACCGCGCTGGCCGTGGCGGGCTCGGGGCGGCTGCTGGCGACCGCGGGCGAGGACCGCGTGGTGCGGCTGTGGGAGGTGGGCGAGGGGCCGGCGCGGCGGCTCGGCGCGCTGCGGCACGGCGCGGACGTGCACGCGGTGGCGTTCGACGGGACCGGCCGGGTGCTGGCGACCGCGGGGCAGGACCAGGTGACCCGGCTGTGGGACGTGACCGACCGGGGCGCGCCGGTCGAGGTGGCCGCGCCCACCGGGCACCTCGGGCCCGTGACCGCGGTCGGGTTCGCCGCCGGCGGCCGGTCGGTCGTCACCGCGGGCGGCGACCGGACCGTGCGGCTGGTCGACGTGGCCGACCTGCCGTTCCGGCAGGGCACGCAGGTCCGGTCGGTCGTGGTCGCCGCGGCGCGGGAGCTGGTCGCGACCGTGGACGACGAGGGCGTGCTGCGGCTGGTCCACCCGCTCGAACCCTCCGGGCTGCGCACGGCGCGGGTGTTGACCGAGCACCGGGGCAAGGTCCGCGCGGCGGCGCTCAGCCCGGACGGCGCGCACCTGGTGACCGTCGCCGAGGACGACGCGGTGCGGGTGTGGCGGGTCGCCGACCCGGCCGCGCCGGTCTTCGTCGGCGACGCGGGCGAGGGGCGCGTGGTGGCGTTCACCCCGCGGGGCCACCACTTCGACACCGGCGGCGCGGACGGGTGGACGAGGCTGTGGGACGTGCGGACGCTGTTCCAGACCTCGGTGGT
>NZ_JBHWIE010000199.1:0-13797 GCF_042732085.1 Actinosynnema sp. NPDC059797 | reverse complement strand
GCCGAGCCCCGCGCCGCCGAGCCCCGCGCCGCCGAGCCGGCAGCCGTTGAGCCGGTGGTCGCCGAACCGGCTTCCGCCGCCCAGCGCGAAACCATCCCCGAAGCCGACACCCCGGTCGAGCAGGTGCAGTGGCGGGTCGAGCCGCCGGCGCGGTTCCGCGTCGAGGAACCGGTCGACATGTTCGACTCGCCCACTATGGTTCAGCCCGCGATTCGGGATGATGTCCCGCCGGTTGGACTTGGTGCCGCATTTGTGAAGGGCCCCGTCATCCCCACCGCGAGGACGCCGGAACCGCCCGATTTCACTTCTGTTCCCTCCGCGTTCCCCATGGGTGGCGCGGACGGCGATGAGTCGCGCCGAGCCGCGATCCCGCCGGTGGACGACGTCCCCGCCGAGATCGAGGCCGAACCCGAAACGACTTCCGCGATCGGGGTCGGGGGAGACCCGGAGCCCTTCTCGGCGGTCGCCACCGAACGCCGGTCGACCCCGGAGCCCGCGACCGAGCCCGAACCCGCGCCGGTCTCCGGGCACACGCCCGAGCCGACGTCGCCACCCGAGTCCGTGGCGCTGCCCAGGCCCTTGGCGCTGCCCGAGCCGACGTCGCTGTCCGAGCCCGGGTCGTCGCCCGAGCCCGGATCGGCCGCCACCCCGGCGACCGCGTTCGGCTCGCCCGAGTCCGCGCCCACCCCGCCCGGACCGGTGCCACCCGCGGCCGCACCGCCCTCATCCGTGCCGCCCCCGTCCGCGTCCGAGCTGACGACCGTCCTGAAGCCCGTGTCCCTGTCGGACCCGGCAGCCGTGCCGGAACAGGCGTCGGCCCCCACACCGGAATCGGTCCCCGCGCCCGACCCCACCCCCGAACCGGAGCCGGCACCCAACCCCGCGCCCAAGCCCGTGCCCGCGCCCGCTCCGGAACCGGAGCCCACCGCGACGGATCCCGACCCGGCACCGGCGCCGCCCGCCCCGGAGCCGGACCCGGCACCTCCCGCCCCGCCCCCGTCGATCGGCTCGACCGGGTTCCTCAGCGCGGCCGACGTCGAGGACGACGGCTCTGAGCAGCCCTTCGTCAGGTCCGTGGTGGTGGGCGGCCGGACCATCGACCTCCCGCCGATCAGCGCGCCGGTCGACTCGCCGAGCACCACCCGCGCCGCGCGCCGCCCCAAGAGCGACCTCAGCCTCGCCGAGCTGCTGGCCGAGGCCCTGGTGGCGTACGAGGACGCCCGCCGCGAGGACGAGGCCGCCGGTCGGACCGACGAGACGGACCCGAGCGCCCCCGCAGACCACGCAGACCAGACCGACCACACCGGCCACGGGACCCACGGCACACCGCTCGACCCCGTCGAGCAACAGCCCGCCCGCGCCGCCCACGCCGCGCCGGCTCACGCCTCACCGGCCCACGCCGCGCCGGCCGACGACGACACCGTGCCGATCACCCCGGTCGCCTCCGCCGGCGGCGTCACCCCGACCGCGGCAGTCCCGACCACCGGGGGCTCGACCACCTCGGGCCCCGCCACCGTCGGCCCGATCCTCACCGGCCCGACCACGACCGGCCCCACCGCCGCCCCCACCACCGCCGCAGGCCCCCTCCCCACCGGCCCGGTCCCCGCGACCCCCGCCACCCGGACCTCCCCGCCAGGCCAGGGCGCTCAAGCCCCGGACAACGAGACCACCGGCCCGATCCGGCGCGTGGACCCGCCCCGCTTCGACACCTGGACCCTTCCCGAATCCTGAAATAATTTGAGGTTCTAATAAGGTTTCCCGCGGGTAACAAAGCGGGAAATTGATCCGTGCCGTGGTTAATTCGCCACTTTCCGTCAAGTGGTTCGATTCAGTCGCAGGGTTGCGACGATCGGGTTCGCGCGCATGTGATTAAGTGGAGCGCGGACCCGGTACACAGAGGTACCGGATAGCGTGGAGCCGCCTGAACATGACCTCGACTGGAGTCCCGTCCCGATCCGAGCTCGCCACCGGCAACGGCGCCGTGGCCCGCGCGGCCAGCCCTGAGCAGGCGCGTGACGAGCTGATCGAGCGGGCCGCCGCCAACGCCCCCGAGCTGACCGACCTGATCCGCCTGTACTACCGGCACGTCCCGGCCGAGGAGGTCATCGACGACGACCCGGTGGACCTGCTGGGCGCGGTGCGCTCGAACTACCAGCTCGCCGAGACCCGCGTGCCGGGCCGCCCGGTGGTGCGGATCATCAACCCGACCCGCGCGCACGACGGCTGGACCTGTCCTGCCACGGTCGTGCAGGTGATCACCGACGACATGCCGTACCTGGTCGACTCGGTCGCGTCCGAGCTGACCCGCGGCGGCGTGCAGGTGCAGCGCGTGGTTCACCCCATCGTGGTGGTGCGCCGGGACGTGGTGACCGGCGCGCTCCAGGACGTCCTGCCCGCAGCCGACCCGGCCGGCCCGCCGGCCGACGCGCTGGCCGAGTCGTGGATGCACATCGAGGTCGACCTGCTCACCGACCCGCACCGGGCCCGTGAGCTGGAGACCAAGCTGCACGCCGTGCTCAACGACGTCCGCGAGGTCGTCGAGGACACGAGCAAGATGACCGGCACCGCCCTCACCCTGGCCGACGAGCTGGAGGTGTCGCCGCCGCCGCTGCCGGAGCACGAGGTCTCCGACGGCGCGAAGCTGCTGCGCTGGCTCGCCGACGACCACTTCACCTTCCTCGGCTACCGCCGCTACGAGGTGGTCCGCGACGACCCGGCCACGGACGGCGAGCCCGCCCTGCGCGCGGTCCTGGCCAGCGGCCTGGGCGTGCTCAGACAGGACAGCCTCGCGGCGCGCAGCCTGACCGCGGGCCCCGACGCGGGCGCGCAGGCGCTGTCCCCGGAGCTGCTGGTGCTCACCCAGGCCAGCGCCCAGTCCAGCGTCCACCGCTCGGTCTACCCGTACTACGTCGGTGTGAAGACCTTCGACACCGAGGGCAACGTCACCGGCGAGCACCGGTTCCTCGGCGTCTTCTCCACCACGGCCCTCCACGAGGACGTGCTGGACATCCCGGCCATCGAGCGCCGGGTGCGCGACGTGATCCACCGCGCGGGCTTCCCGCTGCACTCGTACTCCGGCCAGCAGATGCTGGAGGTGATCCAGAACTACCCGCGCACCGAGCTGTTCTCCGTCGACCCCGACACCCTGTACCAGACGGTGACGGGCGTGATCGCGCTGGCCGAACGCCGCCGCCTGCGCCTGTTCCTGCGCCGCGACCCGTACGGCCGCTTCTACTCCTGCCTGGTCTACCTGCCGCGCGACCGCTACACCACCACCTCCCGGCTGGCCATGCAGGAGGTGCTGATCGACCGGCTGGGCGGCGTGAACCTCGAGTACAGCGCCCGCATCGGCGAGTCCGCGCTGGCCCGCGTGCACTTCACGGTGCACACCGAGCCCCAGCGCCAGGTCGAACCCGACACCGGCTACCTCCAGCAGCTGCTGGCCGAGGCGATCCGCACCTGGGACGACCGCATGGTCGAGGCGGTGCTGGAGCAGGGCCAGGGGCTGGGCGCGGAGTCCGCCTCCGAGCGCGGGCAGCGGATCGCCGCCGCGTTCCCCGAGGCCTACAAGGAGGACTTCACCGCGGCCGAGGGCCTGGACGACTTCCGCCGCATCGAGGCGCTCAACCCCGGCGACCTCGACATGGTGTTCTACGTGCCGCGCCAGGCCGAGCCCGGCGAACGCCGGTTCAAGCTGTTCCTCGTCGGCGCCCGCATCACGCTGTCGGACGTGCTGCCGATGCTCCAGCGCATGGGCGTCGTGGTGGTCGACGAACGCCCGTACGAGCTGGTGCGCGACGACGGCACCGAGTGCTGGATCTACGACTTCGGCCTGCGCATCGACCAGGTCACCCTCGACAAGCTGTCCCGGGACGACCTGGAGGCCGTCCGCACCCGCTTCCAGGAGGCGTTCGCCGCCGCCTGGCGCGGCGAGGCCGAGGTGGACGGCTTCAACACCCTCGTGCTCAAGGCCGGCCTGTCCTGGCAGCAGGCGGCGATGCTGCGCGCCTACGCCAAGTATCTGCGCCAGGCGGGCACCCCTTACAGCCAGGACTACATCGAGGACGCCGTGCTCGGGCACACCGAGGTCGCCACGGCCCTGGTGCGCCTGTTCGAGGCGCGGTTCGACCCGTCCCTGGCCGACGACCAGCGCGAGGGCCGCACCGAGGCGCTGACCGCCGAGATCACCGGCCTGATCGACGACGTCACCAGCCTGGACGCGGACCGCATCCTGCGCAGCCTGCTCACCCTCGTGCAGGCGACCCTGCGCACGAACTACTTCGTCCGCGACGCCGACGGCGCCCCGCGCCCCTACCTGGCCGTGAAGCTCGACCCGCGCGCCATCCCGGACCTGCCGCAGCCGCGGCCGCGGTTCGAGATCTTCGTGTACTCGCCGCGCGTCGAGGGCGTGCACCTGCGCTTCGGCGCGGTCGCCCGGGGCGGCCTGCGCTGGTCCGACCGGCGCGAGGACTTCCGCACCGAGATCCTGGGCCTGGTCAAGGCGCAGGCGGTGAAGAACGCCGTGATCGTGCCGGTGGGCGCGAAGGGCGGGTTCGTGGTCAAGCGGCCACCCGCGCCGACCGGCGACCCCGGCCTGGACCGCGAGGCGTCCCTCGCCGAGGGCGTCGCCTGCTACCGCATGTTCATCTCCGGCCTGCTGGACCTGACCGACAACCTCAGCTCGGGCACGGTCATCCCCGCGCCGCAGGTGGTGCGCCACGACGGCGACGACACCTACCTGGTCGTCGCCGCCGACAAGGGCACCGCGTCGTTCTCCGACATCGCCAACGAGGTGTCGAAGTCCTACGGCTTCTGGCTGGGCGACGCGTTCGCCTCCGGCGGCTCGGTCGGCTACGACCACAAGGCCATGGGCATCACCGCCCGCGGCGCGTGGGAGAGCGTCAAGCGGCACTTCCGCGAGCTGGGCGTGAACACCCAGGCCGAGGAGTTCACCGTGGTCGGCGTCGGCGACATGTCCGGCGACGTGTTCGGCAACGGCATGCTGCTGTCCGAGCACATCCGCCTCGTCGCGGCCTTCGACCACCGGCACGTCTTCATCGACCCCAACCCGGTCGCCCAGCTGTCCTACGCCGAGCGCAAGCGCCTGTTCGAGCTGCCGCGCTCCTCGTGGGACGACTACGACCGCTCGCTGATCAGCGAGGGCGGCGGCGTGTGGCCGCGCACCGCCAAGTCGATCCCGGTCAGCGAACAGGCGCGCGTCGCCCTCGGCCTGCCCGAGGGCGTCACCAAGCTGTCCCCGCCGGAGCTGATGAAGGCCATCCTGCTCGCCCCCGTCGACCTGCTGTGGAACGGCGGCATCGGCACCTACGTCAAGGCCCGCGCGGAATCCCACGCCGAGGTCGGCGACAAGGCCAACGACGCCATCCGCGTCAACGGCGCCGACCTGCGCGCCAAGGTCGTCGGCGAGGGCGGCAACCTGGGCCTGACCCAACGGGGCCGCATCGAGTTCGCCCGCGCCGGCGGCAAGGTCAACACCGACGCCCTGGACAACTCCGCCGGCGTCGACTGCTCCGACCACGAGGTCAACATCAAGATCCTGCTCGACGAGCTGGTCCGCGACGGCAGGCTCGACACCGGACAGCGCAACGAGCTGCTCGGGCAGATGACCGACGAGGTCGGCGACCTGGTGCTGGCCGACAACTACGCCCAGAACTTCGTGCTGGGCATCTCCCGCGCCCACGCCGCCCCGATGCTGCCGGTGCACGCGCGGCTCGTCGCGGACCTGGAGCAGCGCGGCGCGCTCGACCGGACCCTCGAAGCGCTGCCCGGCGCGGCGGAGTTCAAGGCGCTGGAGAAGGCGGGCGAGGGCCTGACCTCGCCCGAGCTGGCGACGCTGCTCGCGCACGTCAAGCTGGCGCTGAAGGAGGAGGTGCTGGCCAGCGACCTGCCCTCGGTCGACGTGCTGGCCCGCAAGCTGCCCGACTACTTCCCCAGCGAGCTGCGCGAGCGCTTCACCGACGCCATCGGCGGCCACCCGCTGTCCCGCCAGATCATCGCCACGGTCCTGGTCAACGAGGTCGTGGACGGCGGCGGCGTGTCCTACGCGTTCCGGCTGGCCGAGGAGGTCAACGCCTCCGCGACGGACGCCGTGCGCGCGTACGCCGTGGTGACGGCCGTCTTCGACCTGCCGTCGCTGTGGCGGGAGATCCAGGCGCTGGACAACACCATCCCGACCGACGTCCAGGACTCCATGGTGCTGGAGAGCCGCCGCCTGCTGGACCGCGCGTCGCGCTGGCTGCTGACCAACCGCCCGCAGCCCCTGCCAGTCGGCTCCACGATCAGCCGGTTCGCCCCGGTGGTCGCCACCCTCGCCCCGCGCGTGCCGGACATGCTCCAGGGGCACGAGAAGGAGTACTGGACGGAGTACGCCGACCGCCTCGTCACGCACGGAGTGCCGGCCGACCTGGCGCGGAGGGTCGCCGGGCTGCTGTTCACCTACGCCCTGCTGGACGTCACCGAGGTGGCGGAGCTGGCCGAGCGGGAGGACGGCGTCACGGCCGGGCGGGAGCGGACGCACGAGGAGACGGCCGAGCTGTACTACGCGCTGTCCGCGCACCTGGACATCGACCGGATGCTCAGCTCCGTGTCGAACCTGGAGCGCCTCAACCGCTGGCACGCCCTGGCGCGGCTGGCGCTGCGGGACGACTTCTACTCGTCCCTGCGGTCGATCGCGGTGGACGTGCTGCGTTCCGCCGACCCCGGTGACGAGCCGGACGAGAAGATCGAGAAGTGGGAACAGGCCAACTCGTCCCGGCTGGGCCGGGCGCGGGCGGCGCTGGAGGAGATCAACCGGGTCAACAAGCTGGACCTGGCCACCCTGTCGGTGGCGGCCAGGCAGGTGCGCAGCATGATCCGCTAGACCCCCGTCCCCGGAGCACCCCCGAGCCCCACGGCTCGGGGGTACTCCAGCACAGCCCCTTTTTGCGCCTTCCCTTCGCCCTGCCTCTGTCGCACCCCGCCGGCAAGATGACCGGCGAAGCCCCCGAACCGGCCGCCCTGCCCCGCCGACACCGACCACTCACGATCACCCGAACGAGCTAACCGATCATGAATGGAAGATTCGCGGAAACATCACGGCCCGCCGTTTCGTTGCCGGAGAGGAAGGAGGCGGCGGCGCAAGGGGCATGGCGGGAGCGCTCGGAACCGACATCGGGCGACGCGCCAGGGACGGAGCGACAAGGCCACCCGCGGACGGCAGGCGGTGGGCAACAGGCGGCAGACAGCAGGTGGTGGGCCTGCAGGGGTGGGCTGCACAAGGTGGTCACGCAAAGGACAAGGTGGTCACGCACAGGACGAGGTGGTCACGCACAGGACGCACGCGCGGGTTGATCACGCGTAGAGCGCGTCGATGATCGGCGTCCAACGCGGGTCCGGCCCGGCGGCCGTCGAGATGACGCGGTTGGGCGTGTAGGCGACCGCGATGCCCAGGTCGGGGTCGGCGAACGCGAGCGCGCCGCCCGCCCCGGTGTGGCCGAACGCGCGGGGGTTCGGCGAGTACGGGCGCAGCTCGTTGGGCAGCATGTACCCCAGGCCGAACCGGGTGGGGCCGTCCAGCACCTCGTCGTGGCCTTCGCTGCGCGGTGCCGTGGCCTCGGCGAGGGTGGGCGGGGTGAGCAGGTCGCCGATCCGCCCGAACAGGCCGGCCAGCGCGCGGGCGGTGGCGTGGCCGTTGGCCGCGGGGATCTGCGCGGACCGCCACGCCGCCGTGTTGACCACGCCCGGTGCCACGAGGTCCGGCGGGTTGCCGAAGGCGCACAGGGTGATCGGCGCGGGTAGCCGTTCGACGCCCGCGCCCTCCAGTGGCAGCACGAACGCCGGTTCGCCCGGACCCGGCCACCCCAGGGACAGGCCCAGTTCGGCGGTCAGGTCGCGCGGTTCCCGGCCGGTGGCGCGGCGCAGCACCTCGCCGACCAGCCAGCCGAACGTGACGGCGTGGTAGCCGTGGCGCGTGCCCGGTGGCCACCACGGTTCCTGGGTGGCCAGGGCGTCGGTCATCGCGGTCCAGTCGTAGAGGCTGCCGGTCGGCAGGCGGCGGCGGATCGCGGCCAGGCCCGAGCGGTGCGCCAGCACGTCCGCGACGGTGGTGTCGGTCGCGAACCCCGGCCAGTACTTCGCCACGGGGGCGTCCAGGTCGAGCAGCCCCTGCTGGGCGGCCAGGTGCGCCGCGGTGGCGAGCACGGCCTTGGACACCGAGAACACGTTCACCGCGGTGTCCCGTTCCCACGGCACCCGGCCCGCCTCGTCCCGCGTGCCGTGCCACACGTCGACCACCAGGCGTCCGCCGGCGACGACGGCCAGGGCCGCTCCACCTCGGACCACGCCGTCCCGGAAGGGCTCCACGACGTGCTTGAACGCTGGATCGCAGATCATCGCCATGTCCTCAACCCCAGTTGATAAACCTTGGTTGAAGATGTCAGTATCCGTGCGTGCCGTCAAGCCCCGACCTGACCCTGCTGTTCACCGCCCTCGCCGCGTCCTGCGACGCCGCCGTGCGCGCCCGCATGGCCGACGCCGGTCACGACGAGGTCCGCACCGTCCACGGCTACGTCTTCCAGCACCTGCTCGTCGGCCCGGTCCGCGTCACCGACCTGGCCGACCTGCTCGGCATGACGGCGCAGGGCGCGTCGAAGGTGGTCGCCGAGATGGAGCGGGTCGGCTACGCCGTGCGCCGGCCCGACCCGCACGACAGCCGCGTCCGACTGGTCGAGATGACCCCGCGCGGGCACGAGGCGGTGGAGGCGGGGCGGGCGGCTCGGGCGGCGGTGACGGCCGAGCTGCTGGACGTCCTGGGGGACGGCGCCGCGCCGGTGGTGAGCGCACTGCACGACCTGGCCGATCGCACCGGGGCTTTGCGCGACCTGATGGCCCGCAAGCTGCGACCGTGAGATCCGAGAACCCGGCCGGAAGGGACCGGAGGCGTCCTCGCCCGAGGCCGAGGCCCGAGGCCCGAGGCCCGGTCGGCCGCGGGAGCGGGCGTTCGCGCGAGGGCCGGTGGGAGCTGCGGCGGCGGTGGGAGCGGTCAGGCCGAAGGTGGTGCGGCCGGGAGAGGGGAGCCCCTCTCGGTACCGTGAGACCCATGGTCGTTGATCAGCCGGGGGACGTCTCGGGCCCCGAGGACGCCCCCGGTCCCTTCCGGTACGCCTCGTTGCCGGCGGCGATCGTGTCGGCGGGGGTGCTGTTCTTCGACGGGACCGGCCGGGTGATGCTCGTCCGCCCCACCTACAAGCCCGGCTGGGAGATCCCCGGCGGCGTGGTCGAGACCTCCCGGGGCGAGACGCCCCTCCAGGCCGCCTGCCGCGAGGTCGCCGAGGAGCTGGGCATCGAGGTCCCGGTCGGACCGGTGCTGGCCATCGACTCGGTGCCCGCCACCGACGAGCGCCCGGCCGCGCTGGCCTTCGTCTTCGACGGCGGTGTCCTCGACCCGGACCTCCTGGCGCTGATCCGGTTCCCGGACGGCGAGATCGCCGAGACGCGGTTCTGCGAGCCCGGTCAGCTCGACCAGCTCCTGCCGCCCAGGCTCGCCCGGCGGGTCCGGTCGTCGGTCGCGGCCCGCCGGGGTCAGGGGCCGTGGCCGGTGTACCTGCACCACGGGAACTGACCGCCTGAACAGGTGGGGGACACCCGGCCGGGCGTCCCCCACCGAGGGATGTCAGTTCCGCCAGGTGTCCGACAGCGTCACCGGGGCCGTGGCGGTGCGGTTCGTGCCGCTCTCCCAGGTCACGGCGCCGCCGGCGTCCTTGCGGAGGTACTTGTACTGGAACGCCGTCCCCGCGGCCAGCGGCACCGTGCCCCGCCACGTCGGGTAGGTCGCCGAGGACAGCGCCACGGCGTTCGCCGGGTTCCACGCGCCCAGCGACGGGTGGTCGCCGACGACGAACACGTTCTGCCCGAACGACGTGGTGGCGTCGACCGCGAACGACGCCGCGCCGGTCGGCGGGGGAGTGGTGCCGCCGCTCGTCGCGCCGGTGTGCAGGGCCAGGGCCTCGCCCGCGCCGAGGGTGGCGGTGAACTGGCCGTTCGCGCCGACGGTCACCGTCGCGCAGCCGTCCTTCTGGACGTCGCAGTAGGTGCCGGCGGGCAGGGACGTCTGGAACGTGCGGGTCAGCGGGCCGCCCTCGCGGTTGATCACCACGTAGCCCTTGGCGCCCCGGCCGAACGCGATGGCGTCGCCGCCGTTGTCCCACCAGTTCGTCACGGCCGTTCCCGCGACGGTGTTGCGGAACTGGACCATGTTCGAGATCTGCGTCCACCGGTGCTGGCACTTCCACCCGGACGTGTAGCACTCGGAACCGCCGGGCGGGCCGGCGTCGTGGTTGCCGAACTCGTAGCCGGAGTACACGTTCGGGGCTCCGTAGGGCCACGCGAGCATGAAGACGTTCGCGAGCGTGTAGGTGGAGCCGTCCTTGTACGTGAGGGTCGAGCCGTTGCGCTCGGTGTCCCAGTTGTCCACGAACGAGCGAGCCCGGCCACTCGGCAGGTAGCCCCAGGACTCACCGAACGTCTTCAGGTACGCCAGGTTCTCGTTGTTGAAGATCCGCTTGAGGTCGTAGGCGTAGCGGAACTCGTCGACGTCACCCGAACCGGTGTACTCGCCGGGCTGCACGGCCTCGCCCGCGCCGTAGATGACCTCGTGGACCCAGAACACGTTCGGGTTCGACAGCCGCGACTTGATCGCGGCCAGGTCGGCCGCCGCCATGTGCTTGGCGGCGTCGACGCGGAAGCCGTCGACGCCCAGCGAGATCAGGTGGTTGAGGTAGGCGGCGATCCGCCCGCGCACGTAGTCGCTGCCGGTGTTCAGGTCCGACAGCCCGACCAGCTCGCAGTTCTGCACGTCGTCGCGGTTGCGGTAGTCGGTGATGTGGCTGCGGCAGGAGTGGAAGTCCTGGTCGCCGTAGATGCCGGGGTAGTTGTACTTGGTGTACGACGAGCCGCCGGTGCCGGTGCCGGACCCGGCGCTCATGTGGTTGATCACCGCGTCCGCGATGACCTTCACGCCCGCCGCGTGGCAGGTGTTCACCATGTTCCGGAACGCGGCCTCGTCGCCGAGGCGGCCGGCGATCCGGTAGCTGACCGGCTGGTACGAGGTCCACCACTGGGAGCCCTGGATGTGCTCGGTGGCGGGCGAGACCTCGACGAACCCGTAGCCCTCGGGCCCGAGCACGTTGGTGCACTCGCTCGCGACCCTGGAGAAGGGCCACTGGAACAGCGTCGCCGTCACGTCCTTCGACGACGGCGGGCTCGCAAAACTTTGCGGAACCGTGAGCAGGGACAACAGCAAGGCCGTCAAGGCGAGCAGCGCTCGCCGGGTTGCGGAAACCACGATGTCTCCTTGGCTGGCAGGGGATGTGTCCTAGGTCATACCAGCTGAGGGACTTGCTGAAAACACTTGCAAAGTATTTCATGGCCCTCCGGCCGACCCGATCCGGAAGGACACCCCCCAATGACGCAGGACTGGTGGCGCGAGGCCGTCATCTACCAGGTCTACGTGCGCAGCTTCGCCGACTCCAACGGCGACGGCGTCGGTGACCTCCCCGGCATCCGCTCCCGGCTGCCCTACCTCGCCGACCTCGGCGTGGACGCGGTGTGGATCACCCCGTTCTACGCGTCCCCGATGGCCGACGGCGGCTACGACGTGGCCGACTACCGCGCCGTCGACCCGAGCTTCGGGGAGCTGGAGGACGCCCGGCTGCTGGTCGAGGACGCGCACGCGCACGGCATCCGCGTGATCGTCGACCTCGTCCCCAACCACACCTCGGACCGGCACGAGTGGTTCCGGCAGGCCGTGGCGGCCGGCCCGGGCTCGCCCGAGCGCGCCCGCTACCACTTCCGCGAGGGCCGCGGCGACCAGCCGCCGAACGACTGGGAGTCCGTGTTCGGCGGACCCGCGTGGACGCGCCTGCCGGACGGC
The DNA here is from genome assembly GCF_042732085.1 of Actinosynnema sp. NPDC059797. Lineage (NCBI taxonomy): Bacteria > Bacillati > Actinomycetota > Actinomycetes > Pseudonocardiales > Pseudonocardiaceae > Actinosynnema > Actinosynnema sp. NPDC059797. The sequence goes on along the minus strand of NZ_JBHWIE010000199.1, from coordinate 1,868 downwards.
CAGTGGTACCTGCACCTGTTCGCGCCCGAGCAGCCGGACCTGAACTGGGACCAACCGGAGGTGCGCGAGGAGTTCCTGGACGTGCTGCGGTTCTGGCTGGACCTCGGCGTGGACGGGTTCCGCATCGACGTGGCCCACGGCATGGTCAAGGCCGACGGCCTGCCCGACGTCGGCACGCCCGGCCACCTCAAGCTGCTGGGCACCGACGCCCTGCCGTTCTTCGACCAGGACGGCGTGCACGAGATCTACCGCGACTGGCGCAAGGTCCTCGACTCCTACCCGGGCCGGCGGATCGGCGTGGCCGAGGCGTGGACGCCCAGCCCCGAGCGCACCGCCCGCTACCTGCGCGCCGACGAGCTGCACCAGGCGTTCAACTTCCACTACCTGACCGCCGGGTGGGACGCCGCCGAGCTGAGGCGGGTCATCGACGACTCCCTCGCCGCCATGGCCCCGGTCGGCGCGCCGACCACCTGGGTGCTGTCCAACCACGACGTGCAGCGGCACGTCACCCGCTACGGCAGCGTGGCCCGCGCCCGCGCCGCCGCCCTGCTCATGCTCGCCCTGCCCGGCAGCGCGTACGTCTACCAGGGCGAGGAGCTGGGCCTGCCCGAGGTGCTCGACCTGCCCGACGACGTGCTCCAGGACCCGGTGTGGGAGCGCTCCGGCCACACCGACCGGGGCCGCGACGGCTGCCGCGTTCCCATCCCGTGGACGCCCGAGGGTCCGTCGTTCGGCTTCGGCGACGGCGGCTCGTGGCTGCCGCAGCCGGCGGACTGGGCGTCGCTGAGCGTGCGGGCGCAGCAGGGCGACCCGGACTCGGTGCTGGAGCTGTACCGCCGCGCGCTGCGGGTTCGGCGCGAGCACCCCGACCTCGGGGCGGGCTCCGAAGTGGAGTGGTCGGACGCGCCGGAGGGCGTGCTGTCCTTCCACCGGAACAGGTTCACGTGCGTGGTCAACCTGGGTTCGACCGTGGTCCGGCTGCCCCTCGACGGCGAGGTGCTGCTGTCCTCTTCGGGCGTGGCGACCGAAGACGCGGACGTTCTCGTGCCGCCGGACACGACCGTGTGGCTCTCGCGCCCGTAGAGTCACACGGTGTGACAGCGCGGCTCAGTGACATCGCGAACCAGGCAGGCGTGAGCGAGGCGACGGTTAGCCGGGTCGTCAACGGCAAGCCAGGCGTCTCCGCCGCGACCCGCCAGGCCGTGGTCGCCGCGATGGACGTCCTCGGCTACGAGCGCCCGCCACGCCTGCGCCAGCGCAGCGCCGGGTTGATCGGGTTGATCACCCCCGAGTTGAGCAACCCGATCTTCCCGGCGTTCGCGCAGGTCGTGGAGCAGGTGCTGACCCGCGACGGCTACACGCCGGTGCTGTGCACGCAGACACCGGGCGGCTCCACAGAGGACCAGCTGACCGAGATGCTGGTCGACCGCGGCGTCAACGGCATCGTCTTCGTGTCCGGCCTGCACGCCGACACGACGGCCGACATGGACCGCTACGTCAAGCTCGCCGGCCGCGGCGTGCCCTTCGTGATGGTCAACGGGTTCACCGACCGCGTGTCCGCGCCCTTCGTGTCGGTGGACTACCTGGCCGCGGCCCGGCTGGCGGTGTCCCACCTGGTGGAACTCGGGCACGAGCGGATCGGGCTGGCGGTCGGCCCGCGGCGGTTCGTGCCCGCGCAGCGCATGGTGGAGGGCTTCGCGCTCGCGCGGCCGCGCGCGGAGGAACTGGTGGAGCACTCGCTGTTCACCGTGGAGGGCGGTCAGGCGGCGGCCAACGCCCTGCTCGACCGCGGCTGCACCGCCGTGGTCTGCGGCAGCGACCTCATGGCCTTCGGCGCGATCCGCGCGGCCCGGCAGCGCGGCCTGGAC
>NZ_JBHWIE010000198.1:0-13905 GCF_042732085.1 Actinosynnema sp. NPDC059797 | reverse complement strand
TCGGGTCGGGGGGGGTGGCGGGGGGTCCGCGGTGCCCGAGTGGAGGTTTCGGTGTGCCGGAGTGGAGGACACGCGATACCGGGGTGGAGGACACGCGGTGTGGTCGGGGTGGTGGGGGTGCCGCCCGGACGGCGGATGGTCGGCGTTCGGCCGTCCGGGGACGCTGCTGACCATGGATGTCTTCCCCACCGCTCCGAGGGCGCACCGCAACCCCGTGACCGTCGCTCGGAAGATGGCTCTGATCAAAGCGCCGCACATGGCGAAGCTGACGGAGTTCGCCCAGCGCATCGCGTCCGAGCGGAAGGTCGACGTCCCGCTGTTCGACCCGGCGGGCGGTGGGGTGAACAGCAAGGTCCTGCTGCTGCTGGAGTCGCCGGGGGAGGGGTCGCGGAAGTCCGGGATCAACTCCCTCGACAACGACGACCCGACCGCCGCCAACGGCTTCACCGCCATGGCCGAGGCCGGCCTGTCGCGGCGCGTGTGCCTGGCCTGGAACGTGGTGCCCTGGCACCTCGGCGGGCGCACGCCCACGCCCGCGGACCTGCGCTCGTCCGTGCCGTACCTGGTGGAGCTGCTGCGGATGCTGACCGACCTCAAGGCGGTGGTGGTGCTGGGCCGACCGGCGGGCACCGGGTGGAACCTGTCCGGCCGCGGGCACAAGCTCAAGGTGTTCAACGCGCCGCACCCGTCGCCGCTGTCGATCAACCGCGACCGGACCGGCCGGTGGCCGCAGCTGGTGGACGCCTTCCGGCAGGCCTCGGCGGCGGTGAGCTGAACGGCTGAACGGGAAAAGGGGAGCCGAACGGCCGAACGCACGGCGGTGACCGGTCGAGTTCACGAAGTCGGAACCGGTACGGGGGTTCCTCCCCCGCGAGGGCGTCGAACCCGGGCAGTCTCATTCGTCGAACAGGTGAGGACGCGAGCGCACCTGAACGCGGAGGGGATCGCCATGGACACCACCATCACCCCGAGGGACCGGGCCGTGCTGAGGGCTGTCGCCGCCGGCCGCTGCGAGTACGCGGCCGGCACGCTCCTGGTCGACGGCATCGGCTGCTGCGACCAGTTCGTCGGCCCGCGGCTGGCCCGCGCCGGGCTCATCGCCGCCCGGTCCGGCCCGGCCCGGCTCACGGCGGCGGGACGGGCGCTGCTGGCCGACGCGCCCGTCCGCCACGCCGCCTGAGCGGGCGGAACCGGCGGGGCGGGCGCGTCGCGGCCGTCGTGCGGGGCGCCGCGGTCCTTCCTAGCCTGGGGGCATGGCTCACACGGCGGTGCGACGGCCCCTGGTCGGTCTGGTGGTGTTCGGCGCGGCGGTCGCCGCCGCGGCGGTGATCGGCGCACTGGCCGCGACCTCGTCGGCGGCCGAGTACGAGCGGCTCGCCACCCCGTCCTGGGCCCCGCCGTCCTGGCTGTTCGGCCCGGTGTGGACGGTCCTGTACGTGATGATCGCCGTGTCCGGCTGGCTGTTCTGGAAGCGGTGCGGCACCACGTGGGAACTGGGCCTGTTCGCCGCCCAACTGGTCCTCAACGCCGCCTGGACGCCGCTGTTCTTCGCCGCCGGCCGCTACGGCTGGGCCCTGGTCGACATCATCGCCCTGCTGGTCCTGATCCTCGCCCTGATCGTCGCCTTCGGCCGCCGGCACCGGCCCGCCGCGCTGCTGCTCGTGCCCTACCTCGCCTGGGTCGGGTTCGCGACCGCGCTCAACGCGAGCATCGTCGGCCTCAACTGAGGCCCGACCGGACCACGTGAAGATCAGCAGGGAATCGCGGACCGGAGTTGTCCGCATTAGGTCATAGCTTTGGGCTCGTCACCGAAACGAAGGGCGGACCCATGACCACCGCGATCGCCACCACCACCGAGCTGGCCGACCTGCTGAGCACCCTGGCGACGCACCGCGGCTTCCTCCGCCACACCGCCCGGGGCCTGACCGACGAGCAGGCCCGGCTGCGGCCGACCGCGAGCGAGCTGTGCGTCGGCGGCCTGATCAAGCACGTCCGCAGCACCGAGGAGTCCTGGCTGCGCTTCGCGGTCGGCGGCGCCGAGCTGATGGTGGACCCGGACTTCTCCGAGGAGGACTGGGGCGCCGACTTCCGGGTGGGCGAGGACGAGACGCTGGAGGACCTGCTCGCCGCCTACGAGGAGACCGCCCGCAAGACCGAGCGGGTCCTCCGGGACCTGGACCTGAACACCGCCCACCGGCTCCCGGACGCGCCCTGGTTCGAGCCCGGCGCGTCCTGGAGCGTCCGCCGCGTCCTGCTGCACGTCATCGCCGAGACCGCGCAGCACGCGGGCCACGCCGACATCATCCGCGAGACCATCGACGGCCAGAAGACGATGGGCTGAGCACGGGCGGGGCGCTCAGCGCCGGCACAGCCGGCGGATGTCGGCCGCGTGGTCGGGGTAGGCACGGGCGAGGGTGTCGGCCGCACCGAAGGTCACCACGTCATCGGTGTAGGGCGGCACCACCACCGTGCCCACCAGCGACCACCCGCCGACCGGCTCGCTCGCCTGCCACACCCCGGCCGGCACGACCACCTGCGGCCGCTGCCCCGCGGCCAGGTCCGGGCCCAGCACCGGCCGGGTCACGGCGCCGTCCGGGTGCAGCAGCAGCATCCGCAGCGGCGCGCCGCGGTGGTGGGCGTAGACCTCCAGGTGGTCCAGCCGGTGCACGCCGGAGAACTCGCCCTCGCGCAGCAGGTAGTAGATCGCCGACGCCTCGGGCGAGCGCCACGACTGCCCGAACCACCCGCCCTCCACCGGCAGCTCGGCCAACCCGAGCGAGGCGATCACCTCGTCCGCGCCCACCGGGCCGACCCCGCCCGGGCCGACCCCGCCCGCGTCCACGCCACCCCCCGCGCTCACGTCACCCCCGGGTTCATCCCGGCGTCCACCCCGGCCTCCACCGACCCGTGCACCACGACCATCCCCTTGCCCAGCCGCTTGGCCGTGTACATCGCCGCGTCCGCATCGCCCAGCAGGTCGTCCGCCGTCAGCGACGGGTCGAACACCTCCCGGTGCGAGATCCCGATCGACGCCCGCACCTCGTGCGCGCCCGCCGCCGTCCGGTGCGGCGCCCGCAGCGCCTCCAGCACCCGCCGCCCGATCTCCTCCGGCGCCTGCGGGTAGCCGTTCACCAGCACGCCGAACTCGTCGCCGCCCAGCCGCGCCACCACGTCCTGCGCCCGCACGCAGTGCTGCAACCGCGACGCCACGATCCGCAGCACCGCGTCGCCCTCCGCGTGGCCGTAGTTGTCGTTGACGTCCTTGAACCCGTCCACGTCGATGAACAGCACCACCACCGGCGCGGGTCCGGCCAGCGCCGCGTCCAGCCGCTCCCGGAACAGCGCCCGGTTGGCCACCCCGGTCAGCGGGTCGTGGTACGCCTGGTGCCGCAGCCGCTCCCGGCTCTCGCGGAGCTGGTCCAGCAGCTTCACGTTGTCGATCAGGGTCAGCAGCTGCCGCGCGATCACCAGCAGCACCACGCCGAGGCCGACGTAGATCTCCAGCGGGTTCAGCCGCACCCCGGTGGCCGTGCCGACCACGATGAACAGGCCGGTGACCAGCATCGGCAGGTACGGCACCAGCAGGTGCAGCAGCTCGCCCGCGCGCAGCCGCGCCGAGCCGGTCCGCCCCCGCCCGGCCCCGCCCGGCGCGATCGAGCTGAGGAAGAACAGCGCCGGGCACACCATGAAGCCGATGTCGGCGACCGTCGGGATGACCGTGGCGCCCTTGCTCACCAGGTACGCGAACACCCACCCCGACGCGGACTGCGCCAGGCCCGCCAACGCGATGAACAGCACGGGCGGCTGCCGCACCGAGCGGTGCGTCCACGACGACACCAGCAGCACCACCAGCATCACCAGGTACGCCGCCGGGTGCGCCACGACCGTCGCGAACCCCGGCCCCGAGGTCGCCCACGCCCGGACCATCGACTCCAGCAGCGACACCCACGTCAGCACGAACAGCGAGCCGACCACGATCAGGCCGTCCAGCACGACCACCAGCCTGCTGCGGTGGCCGGGCAGCGTGCCCGAGCCGCCGTGCGACAGCACCACGACCGCGCACAGCGTCAGCGCGGGCACCAGCATGAACCCCAGTTGCGCCAGCGTCGACGAGGGCAGCGACACCCCCAGGAACACCTGGCCCCAGATCCACGCGCACAGGCCCACCACCAGGCTCGCCATCGCCGCGGCCATCCACAGCCGCCAGCGCCGCGCCACCCCCTGCCGCCGCAGGCCCGCGCGCCAGTACGACACCATCGCGGCCGCCGAGGCAGCCAATTGGGTGAACTTGTCGAGGGCCACCGAGGTGGACCGGTCGAGGGCACCGGAGACCACCAGGCACACCAGGACGAGGACCGCGGCGCAGACGACGCCGGCGATGACGCCGAATCGCCTCAGGGTCATGGCACCCCGCCTATGCCGCCACTGGAGTCGATCAGGTGGACCGAGCCACTGTAATGAGTTTCGTGACGCTGTGTCGATCGGGGGTGCCGGTTGGTCACCGCGCGCGTGTCAAGGGCGGGAGGGGCGCCTCCGACCCTCTAGAGTTTCGAACTGGTGTTCGCCAACGGCCCGAGGAGATGTGAGCGTGCGCGTGTTCGGAGTCGACCCGGGCCTGACCCGGTGCGGGTTCGGGGTGGTCGACGGCGGTCCCGGGCGCACCGTGCGCCCCGTGGCCGTGGACGTCGTGCGCACCCCCGCCGACGCCGACCTGGCCGTGCGGCTGCTCCAGCTCTCCGACGCCGTGGAGCGGTGGCTCGACACCTACCGGCCGGACGTGGTGGCCGTCGAGCGGGTGTTCAGCCAGCACAACGTGCGCACCGCCATGGGCACCGCGCAGGCGGGCGGCGTGGTGGCGCTGTCGGCCGCGCGCCGGGACCTGCCCGTCGTGTTCCACACGCCCAGCGAGGTCAAGGCCGCGGTCACCGGCTCGGGCCGGGCGGACAAGGCCCAGGTCACCGCCATGGTGACCAAGCTGCTCGGGCTCAAGACCGCGCCCAGGCCCGCCGACGCCGCGGACGCGCTGGCGCTGGCCATCTGCCACCTGTGGCGGGCGCCCATGAAGACCCGCATGGAGGAGGCGCAGGCGAGGGCGGCTGAACTGGCCAGGGCGCACCGCGCGAAACTGGCGCAAGCCGTCGCCAAGACCGGGAGGAATGCCCAGTGATCTCGTCGCTGCGCGGGCAGGTGCTGTCCATCGGGCTCGACCACGCGGTCGTCGAGGTCGGGGGCGTGGGCTTCGCCGTGCAGGCCACCCCCGCCACCCTGGCCTCGCTGCGCCGCGGCGAGGAGGCCCAACTGGCCACCTCCCTGGTCGTCCGCGAGGACTCGCTGACCCTGTTCGGGTTCGCCGACGCCGAGGCCCGCGAGCTGTTCGGGCTGCTCCAGACGGTGTCCGGGATCGGGCCGCGGATCGCGCTGGCGACGCTGGCCGTGCTGGAGCCGGACAAGCTGCGGGCGGCGCTGGCCGAGGGCAACATCACCGTGCTCACCCAGGTGCCGGGCATCGGCCGCAAGGGCGCCGAGCGGCTGATCATCGAGCTGCGCGACAAGGTCGGGCAGCTCGCGACCGCGCCCGACGCCGCGAGCGACTCCGGCCAGGTCCGCACCCACGTCACCGAGGCCCTGCTCGGCCTCGGCTTCCCGGCCAGGCAGGCCGAGCAGACCGTGGACGCCGTGCTGTCCGCCGACGGCTCGCTGGGCACCTCCGAGGTGCTGCGCCGGGCCCTCGCCGCGCTGGGGCGCAAGCGATGAGCCACCCGGGCGACCACGAGGACGAGGTCTACCCGCGCGACGGGGGCGAGGACACCCTCAACCCGCTGCCCGACCCGACCGAGCGGGACGTCGAGTCGACCCTGCGGCCGAAGGACCTGGGCGAGTTCGTCGGCCAGCCGAAGGTCCGCGAGCAGCTGGAGCTGGTGCTGCACGGCGCGATGAAGCGCGGCGCGCCGCCGGACCACGTGCTGCTGTCCGGGCCGCCCGGCCTGGGCAAGACCAGCCTCGCCATGATCATCGCCGCCGAGCTGGGCGCGTCCCTGCGGATCACCTCCGGCCCGGCGCTGGAGCGCGCCGGCGACCTGGCCGCGATGCTGTCCAACCTGGTCGAGGGCGACGTGCTGTTCATCGACGAGATCCACCGGATGGCCCGTCCCGCCGAGGAGATGCTGTACCTGGCGATGGAGGACTTCCGCGTCGACGTGGTCGTCGGCAAGGGCCCCGGCGCGACCAGCATCCCGCTCGACATCGCGCCGTTCACGCTGGTCGGCGCGACCACCCGGTCCGGCGCGCTCACCGGGCCGCTGCGCGACCGGTTCGGCTTCACCGGCCACATGGAGTTCTACAGCCCGGACGAGCTGGAGCTGATCCTGCGCCGCTCGGCCGGGATCCTCGGTGTCGACCTGCGCGAGGACGGCGCGGTGGAGATCGCGCGCAGGTCCCGGGGCACGCCCCGCATCGCCAACCGGCTGCTGCGCCGCGTGCGGGACTACGCGGAGGTGCGCGCGGACGGCGCGGTCACCCTGGAGGTGGCCCGGGACGCCCTGGCCGTCTACGACGTGGACGAGCTGGGGCTCGACCGGCTGGACCGGGCGGTGCTGGGCGCGCTGGTCCGCTCGTTCGGCGGGGGGCCGGTCGGCGTGTCCACGCTGGCCGTGGCCGTGGGGGAGGAGCCGACCACGGTCGAGGAGGTGTGCGAGCCGTACCTGGTGCGCGCCGGGATGCTGGCCCGGACGCCGCGCGGCCGGGTGGCCACCGCCTCGGCGTGGCTGCACCTGGGCCTCCAGCCGCCCGCGCGGGCGCCCGGCGAGAACACCAGGTCGCTGTTCGACGACGCCGGCTGAAGGCGGGCCGGGAGCGGGGTGGGCCGGGCCGAAGGCGGGCCGGGGCCGGCGCCGGGGCGGGCCGGGTTGGGAGCGGACCGGCGCCGGCAGCGGACCGGCGTCGGGAGCCGGGTGGGCCGGCGCCCGGAACCGGCAGGTCCGGGCCCCCGGGAGGGGCGCGGACCGGTCCGGCGGACCGGGCCCCGCTGGTCAGGCGTGGACGGGGGCTTGAGCCGAGGTCGGTCACGTGGTTGGGTGACGCCTGCGGGTGACCGGGATTGCTGACCTGGCACAATCAGGACCAGCCCCCAGAAAATCGGATGTTCCGGGCGCACCTACACGTGGCTCGCACGTCCGGCTGATCGGAGAATCATGGAATCCTTGCTCTTCCCGCTGATGCTCGTGCTGCTCGCGGTCCCGCTGTTCCTCAGCGCCCGGAAGCAGAAGCGCGCCGTCGCGGAGCAGCAGGCCCTGCTGCAGTCCTTGGAGCCGGGTGACCGGATCATGACCACCTCCGGGCTGTTCGCGACCGTCGCCGACGCGAGCGACGACACCACGATCGACCTGGAGGTCGCCCCCGGCGTGGTGACCACCTGGCTGCGCCAGGCCGTGCGCGAGAAGGTCGTCGCGGAGGACGAGACCACCGACGCCGTCGTCGACGACGTCGAGGACGAGACCACCGCGGACCGGGACGTCGTGGCGCAGGACGTCAAGGAGCCCGCGCAGCACGACGTTAAGAAGTAGCCCCGAAGGGAGGGGCGGGGCGCTCCGCCGGGCGCCCTCACCAGGCCCGGGGCCGGCAACTGTGAACGCGCCGGCTCCGGGCAGTGACGCGCAGCTCACACCCCGAGGGGTACGCTGCGCCCTCGCTGACCTTGTCAACTATCAGGAGACGGACGGACCGTGGCACCTCCGGCCGGGCAAATCCGCCCCGCGAAGTACCTGGGCGCATTTGTCCTCATCGTGGTCGCGCTGTACTCCCTGGTGTTCTTCACCGGGAACGGCAAGGCGACACCCAAGCTCGGTATCGACCTCCAGGGTGGCACGCGAGTCACGCTGACCGCCCGGGCTCCTGACGGTCAGGCGCCCTCGGACGAGGCGCTCAACCAGGCCCGCGAGCTCATCGAGACGCGCGTCAACGGCCTGGGCGTCGGCGGCGCGGAGGTCGTCCGGGACGGCGACAACCTGGTGATCACGGTCCCCGGCTCGGACAGCGAGGGCGCCAAGCGGCTCGGCCAGACCGCGAAGCTGAACTTCCGCAAGGTCATCGGCGCCCCGGTGCCGAACGCCCCGGCGGAGCCCGCCCCGAGCACGTCCGGCAGCGCGCCGCCCACCTCGGGCTCGGCCGCGCCCACCTCGGGCTCCGAGGCCCCGGCCACGAGCGGCAGCTCCGCGCCGTCGGAGACGGCCTCCGCGCCGACCACGACCGCGCAGGGCCGCCCCGCCCCGATGCAGGCCGCCCAGCCGGAGACCACGAGCACGCCGCCGGCGGACCCGTCGACCCCGTCGACCGACCCGTCCGCGCCCGCCTCCACCGACCCGTCGGCCCCGGCCGAGCCGCAGGTCGACTGCCGCGCGGTGTTCAACGGCCAGTACTCCGAGGACGTCCCCAGGGCCATCGAGGAGGCCCGCACCTGCCGGCAGGACGCGCAGCTGACCACGCTGGACGCGCAGACCGTCTCGCAGGCGCTGAACGCGTTCACCTGCCCGACGATCGACCCGCTGCTCGGCAACGACGACCCGAACCTGCCGCTGCTGACCTGCAACCGGGAGAAGACCGAGAAGTACGTCCTCGGCCCGGTGTTCCCGCCGAACGACGGCAGCGTCGAGGACACCGACTACAGCCTGTACTCGCGGCTGACCGGCGAGGACATCGACGACGCCGTCGCGGGCACCGACCCGCAGGGCGCCGGCTTCATCGTCAACCTCACCTTCAAGGGCGAGGGCGGCGACAAGTGGGGCAAGTTCACCTCGGCGAACGTGCAGCAGCAGGTCGCCGTGGTGCTGGACAGCGAGGTCGTGTCCGCGCCCAACATCAACGAGCCCATCCTGGGCGGCAGCACGCAGATCAGCGGCCAGTTCAACCAGGCCGACGCGACCGGCCTGGCCAACGTGCTCAAGTACGGCTCGCTGCCGCTGTCGTTCGAGGCCTCCGAGGCCGAGACGGTGTCCGCGACGCTGGGCCTGGCCTCGCTGGAGGCCGGCCTGATCGCGGGCGGCATCGGCCTGGCGCTGGTGTTCGTCTACTGCCTCATCTACTACCGCCTGCTCGGCGTGCTGACGATCCTGTCGCTGGCGCTGTCCGGTCTGGTCGTCTACGCGGTGCTGATCCTGCTCGGCCGCTGGATCGGGTTCACCCTCGACCTGGCGGGCATCGCCGGCTTCATCATCGCCATCGGCATCACCGCCGACTCGTTCGTGGTGTTCTTCGAGCGGTTGAAGGACGAGATGCGGGAGGGCAGGTCGTTCCGCTCCGCGGTCCCGAGGGCCTGGGTCCGCTCCCGCCGCACGATCCTGTCCGCGGACGCGGTGAGCTTCCTGGCGTCGGCCATCCTGTACGTGATCGCGGTCGGCCAGGTGAAGGGCTTCGCGTTCACCCTGGGCATGTCGACGGTGCTCGACTTGATCGTGGTCTTCCTGGTCACGCACCCGCTCGTCGCGATCGTGTCCAAGTCGAAGAAGCTGTCCAACCCGAAGCTGTCCGGCCTCGGCGGCGCCGTCCAGGCCGCCACCGAGGACCGCGCGGCCAAGGGCACCGCGGTGAAGGGAGCCTGACGTGGCCGGGCCCAAGAAGCTTGGTGTTTTCCAGCGCCTCTACGTCGGCAACGGCGCTTTCGACATCGTCGGCAAGCGCAAGCGGTGGTACGCGATCTTCGGCGCCATCCTGCTGGTGTGCATCCTGTCGATCGTGCTCAAGGGCTTCAACCTGGGCATCGACTTCACCGGCGGCACCAGGGTGCAGCTCCCGGCGCAGAGCGCGTCCGGCCAGATCGGCGTCGAGGCGGTGGAGGAGAGCTTCACCGGGGCCGTCGGCCGGGACGCGACGTCCGTGCAGGTCGTCGGCACCGGTGACGCGGCGACCATCCAGATCCGGTCCGAGCCGCTGAACGCCGACGAGGTCGCGCGGGTCAAGCAGGCCCTCAACGAGGACCTCCAGCCCACCGGCGGCATCGACACGATCAGCGACAGCGCCGTGTCCGGCTCCTGGGGCAGCTCGATCACCACCCAGGCGCTGATCGCGCTCGCCGTGTTCTTCGTGGCCGTGGCGATCTTCCTGGCGCTGTACTTCGAGCTGTCCATGGCGATCGCCGCCCTGGTCGCGGTGGCGCACGACGTGCTCATCACGGCCGGCATCTACTCGCTGGTCGGCTTCGAGGTCTCGCCGGCGACCGTGATCGGCCTGCTGACCATCCTCGGCTTCTCGCTGTACGACACGGTGGTGGTGTTCGACAAGGTCAAGGAGAACACCCGGGGCCTGCTCGGCCTCACCCGCCGCACCTTCGGCGAGGCGGCCAACCTGGCGGTCAACCAGACCCTGATGCGGTCGATCAACACCTCGCTGATCGCGCTGCTCCCGGTGGTGGGCCTGCTGGCCATCGGCGCCGGCCTGCTGGGCGTCGGCACGCTGAAGGACCTGGCGCTGGTGCAGCTGGCCGGCATGGCGGTCGGCGCGCTGTCGTCGATCTTCATCGCCACCCCGGTCGCGGTGGACCTGAAGATGCGCGACCCGCGCTACCAGGCGCAGGCCGCCCGCGTCCGGGCCCGGCGGGAGAACCTGGCCCGCAAGGCCGCGGCCGGCGAGGCCGGCGCCGAGGCCGCCACGGTCGCCGGCGAGTCGACGGTCGTGGAGTCGACCGACGACGAGGCGGTGCAGGCCGAGCTGCGGCGGGAGAAGGCGATGGCCGCCGCGGCGGGCGCGCCGACGCGCACGGCCAAGTCCGCCGACGCCCGTCGCCGGCCGACCGGCAAGAAGCACCGTTGAAGCTCGATCGAGCGCTCGGCCTGATGCGTGAGGTCCCGGACTTCCCCCAGCCGGGGGTCGTCTTCCGGGACCTCACGCCCGTGCTGGCCGACCCCGACGCGCTGCGCGCGGTGGTCGACGGGCTCCAGGACGAGATCCACCCGGACACGCAGGTCGTCGCGGCCGTCGAGTCGCGCGGGTTCCTGCTGGGCGCGGCCCTGGGGTACGGGTGGCGGTACGGGGTCGTGCCGCTGCGCAAGCCGGGGAAGCTGCCGGCCGTGTCGCACCGGGTGTCTTACGCGCTGGAGTACGGCGAGGCGACGCTGGAGCTGCCGGCCGGGGCTGTTCTGCCTGGTCAGCGGGTTGTGGTCGTGGACGACGTGCTGGCGACCGGCGGGACGGCCGCGGCGGCCTGCGAGCTGGTCGAGGCCGCCGGTGGGGTGGTGACCGGGGTGGCGGTGGTCCTGGAGATCCCCGCGCTGGGTGGTCGTGAGCTGCTGGCCGGGCGGGACGTGCGCGCGTTGACGGCGGTTTAGGGAGCGGCCGGTTCGTGTAGCCCAGTCCTGTTGAGAGCGCGTTCACGCAGGTCGTGCCCGACCGGTCCGGCCGAAGCCCGGGTGCTGCTCGTCGTGTGAAGTGCACCGCTCGGCGGTTCGCGGGCGGGGCTGCTCGCTCAACGGAGTTATCCTCGATTCCTAGACCCGAGGAGCGTGGTTGAGCCAGGACATCGAATCCGCCCAGTCGGCGCAGGCGGTGCCCGCGCGGCCCGCGTCGGCGACCAGGCGCGTGCGCGCGAGGCTGGCCCGTCGCATCACCGCGCAGCGGGCCGCGCCGGTCAAGCAGGTGCTCGAACCGCTGGCCGCCGTGCACCGGGACCTGCACCCGAAGGCCGACCTGGCGCTGCTCCAGCACGCCTACGACGTGGCGGAGGAGAAGCACCGACCGCAGCGGCGGAAGTCCGGCGACCCCTACATCACCCACCCGCTGGCCGTGGCGACGATCCTCGCCGAGCTGGGCATGGACACGACCACGCTGGTCGCGGCCCTGCTCCACGACACGGTGGAGGACACCGACTACTCGCTCGACCAGTTGCGCGTCGACTTCGGCAACGAGGTCGCACTGCTGGTGGACGGCGTCACCAAGCTCGACAAGGTCAAGCTGGGCGCGGCGGCGGAGGCCGAGACCATCCGCAAGATGGTCATCGCCATGGCCAAGGACCCGCGCGTGCTGGTCATCAAGCTCGCCGACCGGCTGCACAACATGCGCACCATGCGGTTCCTGCCGCCGGAGAAGCAGGCCCGCAAGGCTCGGGAGACGCTGGAGGTGCTGGCCCCGCTGGCGCACCGGCTGGGCATGGCCACGGTGAAGTGGGAGCTGGAGGACCTCGCGTTCGCCATCCTCCAGCCGAAGAAGTACGACGAGATCGTGCGGCTGGTCGCGAACCGGGCGCCGTCGCGCGACACCTACCTGAGCGGCGTGATCAACGAGCTGTCGCAGCAGCTGGAGGGCGCGCGGATCACCGCGAAGGTGGAGGGCCGCCCGAAGCACTACTACTCCATCCACCAGAAGATGATCGTGCGCGGTCGGGACTTCGACGACATCCACGACCTGGTGGGCGTGCGGATCCAGGTGGACGAGGTCCGCGACTGCTACGCGGCCATGGGCGTGGTGCACGCGCTGTGGCAGCCGATGCCCGGCCGGTTCAAGGACTACATCGCCCAGCCCCGGTTCGGGGTGTACCAGTCGCTGCACACGACCGTGATCGGGCCGGACGGCAAGCCGCTGGAGGTGCAGATCCGCACCTACGACATGCACCGCACGGCCGAGTACGGCATCGCGGCGCACTGGCGGTACAAGGAGACGCGCGGCACCCACAGCGGCAAGGGCGTCGAGGTCGACGAGATGGCCTGGATGCGGCAGCTGCTGGACTGGCAGCGGGAGGCCGCCGACCCGGGCGAGTTCCTGGAGTCGCTGAGGTTCGACCTGGCGGCGCGAGAGATCTTCGTGTTCACCCCGAAGGGCGACGTGGTGACGTTGCCGACGGGGTCCACGCCGGTGGACTTCGCGTACGCGGTGCACACGGAGGTCGGGCACCGGTGCATCGGCGCCAGGGTGAACGGGCGGCTCGTCGCGCTGGAGCGGAAGCTCGAGAACGGCGAGGTCGTCGAAATCTTCACCTCCAAGGCGGAGGGCGCCGGGCCGTCCCGGGACTGGCTGTCGTTCGCCGCGTCGCCCCGCGCGAAGGCCAAGATCAAGCAGTGGTTCGCGAAGGAGCGCAAGGAAGAGGCCATCGAGGTCGGCAAGGACGCCATCGCGAAGGAGGTCCGCCGGGTCGGGCTGCCCCTGCAGCGGCTGGTGTCGGCCGACTCGATGGGCGCGCTGTCGAAGGAGCTGCACTACCCGGACGTGTCGGCGCTGTACGCGGCCGTGGGGGAGGGGCACACCTCCGCGCGGCACGTCGTGCAGCGGCTCGTCGCCCAGTTGGGCGGGGTCGACCACGCCGAGGACGAGCTGGCGGAGCGGTCCACGCCGTCCACGGTGGCCCGGCGGCGGGTGACCGGGGACGCCGGCGTCATCGTCCGGGACGCGGCCGACGTGTGGGTGAAGCTGGCCCGGTGCTGCACGCCGGTGCCCGGTGACGACATCCTGGGCTTCGTCACGCGGGGCGGCGGGGTGTCCGTGCACCGGACCGACTGCACGAACGCCGACGAGCTGCTGAAGACGCCCGAGCGGTTGCTGGACGTCGAGTGGGCGCCTTCGTCCTCGTCGGTGTTCCTGGTGGCGATCCAGGTGGAGGCGTTGGACCGGCACCGGCTGTTGTCGGACGTGACGAAGGTGCTGGCCGACGAGAAGGTGAACATCCTGTCGGCTTCGGTGACGACGTCGCGGGACCGGGTGGCGGTGTCGCGGTTCTCGTTCGAGATGGGCGACCCGAAGCACCTGGGGCACGTGCTGAAGGCGGTGCGGTCGGTGGAGGGCGTGTACGACGTGTACCGGGTGACTTCGGCGTCCTGACCCCGTCGCCGGGGGCGGCGCGGGGGCGCGCCCGCCCCCGGGCCCCCCGGGGGCCGGGGGGGAGGGGCCCCCGAGCACCACCCCCCCCGGGGTGGCGGGGGGGTGGCGCAC
>NZ_JBHWIE010000197.1:0-13933 GCF_042732085.1 Actinosynnema sp. NPDC059797 | reverse complement strand
ACCCTGGGCTGCGCAGACGACCCCAGCACGAAGGCGCGCAATGCCGCGCGTCCGAAGGGAACCAGATGCCCCGCACACCCGCCCTCGCGGCCGCCCTCGTCGCGGCGCTGGCGCTCGCACTGGCGTTCGCCGCCGCCCAACCCGCGCCGGCCGCCGCCCAGCCCCCGACCGCCTCGGCGCCGGTGCGCATCATGCCGCTCGGCGACTCGATCACCGCCGGCCCCGGCTGCCGGCGCGCCTACCTCTGGGACCGCCTCCAGAAGACCGGCTACACCGGCATCGACTTCGTCGGCACCCAGCAGGGCGGCGGGTGCCCGGTGCCCACCGACGTCGACCACGAGGGCCACGGCGGCTACTCGGCCACCGGCATCGCCGACCAGGACCAGCTCCCGCCGTGGCCGGCCGCCGCCCGGGCCGCCGCCAAGACCACGGCCCGCTCCCCCATCACCGCGGTCGACCAGTGGACCGGCTTCGACACCACCACCGACACCGGCGACGGCGTGCACCCCAACGACGCGGGCTTCGCAAGATGGCCGACCGCTGGTACCCCGCCCTGACCGCCGCCCTCGGCGGCGCACCCACCACGACCACGACCACCACGACGACCGCCACCGTCCCGCCCGTGGGCAACTGCTCCGCCCTCTACCGCGTGACCAGCCAGTGGAACGGCGGCTTCCAGGGCGAGGTGGTCGTGCGCAACAACACCTCGGCCACGACGGCGACCTGGACGGCCACCCTCACCTTCGCCGACGGCCAGCGGCTCAACCAGGCGTGGAACGCCACCGCCACGCAGGACGGGCCCGCGGTGACCGCCCGCGGCCTGGGCTGGAACGGCGCCCTGCCACCGGGCGGCTCGGCCACCTTCGGCTTCCTCGCCACCGGGACCGGCGCCGGCGCCGCGGTCTCCTGCACGACCGGCTGACCCGCCGACCACCCGTCGCGGGTGGGTGCGGCGCCTCCGGGCCCACCCGCGGCACGAGGGCTACGCTCCCCGCCGTGAAGATCGCAGCCGACGTCCTCACCGCCCTCGTGGCGGTCATCCACCTCTACATCCTGGTGCTGGAGATGTTCCTCTGGAACACCCCCCGCGGGCGCGCCGCGTTCGGCACGACCGCGGAGTTCGCGGCCGAGTCCCGGGTGCTGGCCGCCAACCAGGGCCTCTACAACGGCTTCCTCGCCGCGGGCCTGGTGGTCGCGCTGGTCGCGCCGGGGACGACCGGCTTCGCGTTCGCCGTCTTCTCCCTGGCCTGCGTGATCGTGGCCGGCGTCTACGGCGCGGTGACGGTGAGCCGCCGGATCCTGCTGGTGCAGGCCGTGCCCGCAGCGGTGGCGCTGCTGCTCGTGCTGCTGGCGGGCCGGTGACCCGGCGCCGGAACCCCGAGCGCCGGAACGCCCGGCACCGGAACCCCTAGACCGCCTCCAGCGCCCGCCGCCGGAACACCACCACCGCCACGCCCAGCGCCACCACCGCCATGCCCGCCAGCACCGCCACCTCCACCAGCACCGAACCCAACCCCGCCGACGGCCGGGACAGGACCAGCAGCGCGTCCATCGCCCACGAGTGCGGGAACAGGTAGCCGATCGTGTTGAGCGGTTCGCCGGCCACTTCGCGCGGCCACAGGCAACCGCCCAGCATGCCCAGCACGATGCCCACCGGCGGACCGATGGCGGGCGCCTGCTGGGGTGACCGCACCAGCGCGCCGACCAGCATCGCGGCACCCGTGGCGATCAGGCAGAACAGCGCCACGACCACCGCCACGCCCACCGGGTCGCCCCACCCCACGTCGAACAGGAGCCGGCTCACCACGATGATCAGCAGGGACTGGGCCAGCGCGACCAGGAACCGGCTCAGCGCCTCGCCGAGCAGCACCTGCCCCTGCCGGACCGGCGCGGCCAGCGAGCGGCGGACCATGCCGATGCGGCGGCTCTCGACCAGCGCGGCGGCCACGGCCATCGAGTTGACGAAGGTGAACAGCAGCAGGTTCGCGGGCGCGGTGTAGGCGAAGCCGGTCGGCCGGGAGGGCTCCTCGCGGCCCGACGAGGCCACGGTGACCGCCACCGCCTCCTCCCGCGCCTCGCGCACGTAGGCGTCGGCCTGCTCCGGCGACGCGCCCGCCGCCCGTGCCGCGCGGGTCGCCTCCAGCACCGCCGACACCCGGCCGACCGCCACGTCGACCTGGCCGCGCGCGGCCATGCCGCT
The DNA here is from genome assembly GCF_042732085.1 of Actinosynnema sp. NPDC059797. Classification (NCBI taxonomy): domain Bacteria; kingdom Bacillati; phylum Actinomycetota; class Actinomycetes; order Pseudonocardiales; family Pseudonocardiaceae; genus Actinosynnema; species Actinosynnema sp. NPDC059797. Next base: position 11,733 of record NZ_JBHWIE010000197.1, on the reverse strand, counting down.
GCCGCTGGTCTGGCTCATGACCAGCTCGAAGCCGGTGTCGCCGGGCCGCATGACGAGGCCGGCGGCGAGCCGGCCCTGGCGGACGCCGTCGCGGACGTCCTCCGCCGACTCCGCGCGCCGCACCTCCAGCGCCTCGTCGGCCTCCAGCTCGGCGAGCACGGCCGCGGCCACCGGGTCGGAGGTGTCGGCGACCACGGCCACCGGCAGCTCCGCCTCCGCCGAGTCGCCGCCCAGGGCCATGCCGACGAACACGATCGTCACGAACGGCATGACGACGATGAAGAACATGCCGACCTTGTCGCGCACCTGGCGCTTCAGGTTGGCCAGCACCAGCGCGGTGAGCGGACGTGGCCTCACGCGAACCTCCCCTTGCGGAAGCGCAGGAACGCGAGCGCGCCCGCGACGACGCCGATGCCGGTGACCACGGCGACCGGGACGAGCACGGCGGACGGGCCGGCGCCGGTGCCCGCCAGCTCCGACAGGCCCGCCGACACCCACCCGTTGGGGGTGATCAGCGAGACCCGCTGGAGCCACTCGGGCAGGTTGTAGACGGGCACGATGCTGCCGCCCAGGAACGCGAACACGAACGCCACGCCGAGCGTCAGGCCGTCCGCCTGCGCGTCGGTCCTGGCGCCGCTGGCCACCAGCATCACGATCGCGGTCACCGCGAACACGTGCGCCAGCAGCAGGAGGAACACCCCGCGCGGGTCGCCCCAGCTCGCGCCGAAGATCAGCACCGAGGACAGCCAGGTCGCGCACATGCTGACCAGCGCCAGCCCGAACCCGACGACGCCCTTGCCGACCAGCGCCGTCCACAGCGGCACCGGCGCGGCGCGCATCCGGTCCAGCGTGCCGTTCTGCCGCTCGGTGAGCAGGCTGCGGGCCGTGGTGCCGACCACGAAGAACGCGAACATCACCGCCATGCCCGAGCCGTAGTGCACGGCCAGGTCCACCGGTCCGCCCGCGACCGGGTCGCCCTCCAGCGTCAGCGTGGGCCCGGCGGCGCCGTTCTCCTCGACGAACAGCTGCACCCGGTCGGCGGGCACGCCCGCGTCCAGCGAGGCGCGCACGGCCAGCGTGCGGGCCTGCACCAGCGCCGAGATCCGGTCGACCATGCTGCGCGCCACGACCCCCGCCAGGGGCGTCTCCGGCGACTCCAGCACGGACACCCGCCCGCCGCGGCCCGCGCCGACGTCCTCGCTGAACCCGGCCGGGAACACCAGCGCGGCGCCCGCCTCGCCGCGGTCAACGGCGGAGCGCGCCGCGCCCTCGTCGGGGTACTGGCGGAACGTCAGCACGCCCTTCAGCTCGTCGGTGTTCAGCGCCTCGCGCTGCACGCTGGCCGGGAACTCGCCGCCGTCGAGGTCGACCACGCCGATGGTCGCCTTGAGCGGCGGGTCGTCGTCCCCGCCCAGCGCCAGCCCGAACAGGGTGGCCAGCAGGATCGGCGCGACCAGCGCGATCAGCAGCGCGGTGCCGTCCCGCAGCCGCGACCGCAGCTCGTGGCCGCCGACGACCAGCAGGGGCCGCACGGTGTTCTTCGCCAAGGTATCGACCCCTCGCTCGGCCCGCGTCAGTCGCGCAGGGTGCTGCCGGTCAGGTGCAGGAACGCGGCCTCCAGGTCGGGTTCCACGACCTCGACGCCGGTCACCGCCCCCGCGTCGCCCACGGCGGCCAGCAGCGCGGGCAGCACGTGCCGCCCGCCGGAGACCAGCAGGCGGAGCGACGAGGACCCGGTGACCACGGCCTCGGAGACGCCCTCGACGACCCGCAGCTTCTCCGCCGCCGCCTCGACGTCGCCGTCCAGCACCAGCTCCACGCGGTCCGTGCCGCCCAGCTCGGCGACCAGCTCGCGCTTGGTGCCGTCGGCGACCACGCGGCCCCGGTCGATGATGCCGACCCGGGTGCACACCCGCTCCACCTCCTCCATGTAGTGGGAGGTGTAGAGCAGGCTCATGCCCTCGGCGACCAGCGCCTCCACCCGGTCGAGGATGGCGACGCGGCTCTGCGGGTCCACGCCGACCGTGGGTTCGTCGAGGATGAGCAGCCTCGGCCGGTGCAGCAGGGCGACCGCGATGTTGGTGCGCCGCTTCATGCCGCCGGAGTAGGTGTCCACCTTGTCGTCGCCGCGGTCGGACAGGCCGACCAGCTCCAGCACCTCGCCGATGCGCGCGGCCAGCTCGCGCCTCGGCAGGCCGTACAGCCGGCCGAAGTAGCGCAGGTTCTCCCGGGCGGTCAGCTCCGGGTACAGCGCGATCTCCTGCGGCACGTACCCGACCAGCCGCTTGGCCGACACCGGGTCCTCGGCGACGTCGACGCCGCCGACGCGCACCGAGCCGGCGTCCGGGCGCAGCAGCCCGACGAGCATGGAGATGGTCGTGGTCTTGCCGGCCCCGTTGGGGCCGAGCAGCCCGTACGCCTCCCCCTCGTCGATGTGGAAACCGACCCGGTCGACCACGGTCTTGTCGCCGTAGCGCTTGACCAGGCCCTCGCACACCAGCGCAGGCGTCATGTCGTCCTCCCGGGTCAGGGTCCGCACCCGTCGATCGCCTCCGGCTGGGAGGCGCCGACCACGTTGTTCCGGAACCGCTGGTTGGCCGGGTCGGTGCCGAGCTGCACGTCGAACGGGCTGTTGCCGGTGATGGTGTTCCACTCGAAGGAGTTGTCCACCGAGTCGGAGCCGCCCCAGTCGGCCGACGAGCCCAGCACCAGCGCCGCGCCCATCACCGACGGGCCGCCGGGCGCGTTGCCGTGGATCCGGTTGCCGACGACCGCGACCCGCTGGACGCCGATCGCGCCGATGCCCACGCCGGAGATCGGCGGGCCGGCGAAGCCGAGCGCGTCGGGGTCCTCGCCGCCGGAGGCCAGGGTGTTGCCGGTGATGTCGTTGTCCGCCACCAGCACGTCGGCCACGCCGCCGGGCAGCTCGCCCTCGTAGGTCTGGTGCAGCAGCAGCACGCCCGCCGCGTTGCCGTGGCTGCGGTTGCGCAGCACCCGCGCGCGGCCGGAGTTGTCGACGAACACGCCGAAGGCGTTGGCGGTGGCCTCGCAGTCGGCGATCAGCGCGTCGGCGGCGGGGCAGAACGCCAGCGCGATGCCGCCGTACTGGCTGCCCTCGGCGCGGCAGCGCAGCACCTCCACGCCCGAGGACTCCCGCACGTACAGGCCCCACACCTTGTTGGCGACCGACTCGACGTCGACCAGCCGCAGGTCGGTGGCGGTGTGGGCGTAGACGCCCGCGCCGGAGAAGCCGCGCACGGTCAGGCCCTCGACCCGCGCGCCGGACACCTCGTGCACGGTGATGCCGCTGACCACGTCGGCGGGCGCGTCGTGCAGCGGCGGCACGGCGGTGGGCGCGACGGGACCGGGGACGATCACCGTCCGACCCGGACCCGCGCCGATGAGCGCCACGTCCGGCCGGCCGATCACCAGGCTGCCCTCGTAGGTGCCCTCGGCCAGGCGCAGCACCGCGCCCGGCGCGCAGGCGTCCAGCGCCTCCTGTACGGACTGTCCCGGCTGGATGCGAACTTCGGCCGCGGCCTCGGTCACGGGCATCGCAGCGCTCCTCTCGACGTCGTGGTCAGTATGGCAAGGGCGACGATCAGGTCACCGCGGAAGCCCCAGCGGGCCAGGCCCACCACGGCCGCGCCCTCGCGGGGACCGGCGAGGCGGGCCAGCGCGGCGGACCCGCTGGCGCCGCCCACGGTGTAGGCGCAGCGCTCGGTCATCGAGACCCGGGTGGCCGCCTCGACCTCGGGCACGGCGGCGTCCAGCAGCGGGTCGGCCCACCCCGCGCCCGGCAGCGGCGCCTCGCCGCTCGCCTCGAAGTCGTGCCAGGAGAACCCAGGCGGGCGGCCTCCGACCGCCTTGACCAGGCACTCCTTGACCGCGACGGTGGCCGCGGTGGCCAGGCCGGGGTCGACGTGCAGCTCGCGCTCGGTGGGCGAGGCGACGTGCCGGGCGTAGGCGGGTCCGCTGTAGGACATGGCGCGCGTGACCCGGGCGACGTCCACCACGTCCACCCCGAACAGCACGAGCGGCGCGGTCATCCGGTGACCCGGTCCAGGAACCGCAGCAGCTCTGCGGTGTAGGTGTCGGCGCGCTCGATCATGGGGATGTGCCCGCAGTCCTCGACGGTCACGAACTCGGTGTTCGCGTGCTTCGGCACCAGTTCCAGCCACGGCTCGATCGGCGTCATGCGGTCGTGGCGGCCCCAGATGTAGAGGGATGGGCAGCCGACCTCGTCCATGGCGGAGGGGACGCGGTAGGTCCGCGTGGCGCGGATGCTGCGGGCCATCGCCACCATCGCCGACCCCTGCCGCAGCAGTTGCGCGGTGGACTCCACCTGCTCCTCGGTGAACAGCGGCTCGCCGTGGAACAGGGCGGCCAGCATGCGGTCGCGGAACTGCTCGCCCTGCAACCGCACGTCGCCGCGCCGGTCCATGTTGAGGCCCACGTCGGGGTCGGCGCTCAGGCCGGGCGCCCCGCTGACCGCGATGGCCCGGACCCGGTCCGGGAAGCGGCCCGCCAGGTCGATGGCGACCAGGCCGCCCAGCGAGTTGGCGCAGACCACGACCTCGTCCGCGCCGGCCGCGTCCGCGGCTGCCACCAGGGCGTCGCCCAGGCGCTCGATGGAGCCGGCGACCTTGGGCTCGACACCGCAGATGGGCTCCACGGTGCGCAGCACGGGCCACCCGGCGTCGGCGAGCGCGGCGAACGGGCGGTCCCAGATCCACCCGCCCGCGAACAGGGCGGACATGAAGACCACCAGTGGCCGCCCGCCCGCCGCGGGCCGGTGCTCTGCGGTGAAGACCGTCATCGGGGGTGCTCCTGGCGTGATCAGAAGAGGGGTCCGGGGGTGGGGGTGGTGCCGCACGCGCAGGTCCGGCCCGCGCTCACGTCGACCACCTCCCGGCAGTCGGGGCAGCGCACGTGGACGCTCTGCCGGTCCAGCGTCCACACGCTGGTGTAGGCGCCGGTGCACAGGCCGCCGCGGAAGAACTTGCGCATGGCGCGCTGGTGCGGCCGGGCGTGCACGGCGCGCACCGACTCGATCCGGTCGAACGCGGTGAGCGTGTACTTGCGGTTGCCCATCTCGAACGTGCCGAAGCCGAGGAAGCCCTGCGAGGCGCGCAGCGACTTGACCACCTCGGTGCTGAGCAGGTCCACCTCCGGACCCTCCGCGTCGTCGCGGACGTCCAGGTAGGTGAACGCCAGCACGCCCGGGTAGGCGGTCCTGCCGGACGGGGTGCGGGCGCTGACGCCGTACTCGCGCAGCTCGTCGCGGGCGGGCAGGAACTTGGCCGACTGGCCCAGCGAGGCGGCCAGGGCGACGCGGTCGAAGTACCGGCGCACCCGCACCTCGCCGTCCACGGCGGTCAGCACGTCGGCGCCGGAGACGGAGGCCGCGCCGCCCGTGCCGGGCACGCCCAGGTAGGGCGCGCGGTGCGTGGCGGACAGGGTCCAGGTGAGCACGGCCGTGTCACCCGCGTCGGCGGGCGGGGCGAAGTCCAGCGCCAGGTCCGGGAACCGGGTCAGCACGGCCTCGACGTGCGCGACGAGGTCCGCGCCGGCGACCGGCTCCGGGGTGTCGGGGTCGGCGAACGACGCCACCGCGTCGGCGACGGCGGCCGGGTCGCCCGCGCGCCAGGCGGCGGTCCACCGGCCGGCGGTCTCGATCAGGTCCATGCGCTCACCGCTTCCAGGTCGTGGTCCTCGGGCAGCCGGGCCGCGGACAGCGCCACCGCGAACGCCAGGTCGGCGGTGTGGCTGACCGAGACCCGGATGCGGGTGCCGCCCGCCTCCCGGCCGTCGAGGGCGCCGGTCAGGCGCACGGCCGGCGGGTGGCCGTGCAGGCAGGCCGCCGTGCGGTGGCACAGGGGCGTGGGCTGGGGCAGGACCTCCACCGCGCCCAGGTTCGCGGGCGTCGCGGGCTCCTCCAGCAACCGCAGCACGGCGTGCTTGGCCGCGAGCCGGCCCGCCCAGTGCTGGAGGGTGCGCCCGGCGCCGGAGCGCAGCCGCTCCGCGCGGGTGAACACGGCCTCCAGCGGCATCGGGTCCACCAGCTGCCACGGCGCGGTCAGGCCGCCGAAGGCCACCGCCGCGCTGCCCCACCCGTTCATGCCGCGGGCTCCGGGCGGCGCAGCCGGCGCAGCGCCGCCGGGTCGGCCAGGCTCGCGCACCGCACGCCCACGCCGCGCAGCAGCCCGGTCAGCACCTTGCTGTCGCCGACCTCCACCAGCGTCCCGGTGTCGGCGAGCGCGCGCATCGTCTCGGTCCACCGCACCCGCGCGGTCAGCTGCGCGATCAGCGCGTCCACGATGGTCGGCAGGTCGGTGGTCGGCTCGGCGGTCGCGTTGGGGACCACCGGCACCCGCGGCGGGCTCATGGGGGTGGCGCGCACGGCCTCGGCCCACCCGTCCAGCGCGCCGGCCATGAGCGGCGAGTGGAACGCGTTGCTCACCTTGAGCGCCACCACCTTGCGGGCGCCCGCCGCGGCGGCCAGCCCGGCCAGCCTGTCGACCGCGCCGACCGCGCCGGAGACCACGGTGTGGTCCGGCGCGTTCTCCAGGCCCACCACCAGCGGCTCGTCCGGTCGGGCGGCCTCGGCGGCCAGCTCCTCCACCCGCTGCGGGTCCAGGCCCAGCACGGCGGTCATGCCGCCGGCGCCCGGCAGGTCGGCCATCAGCCGCGCCCGGACGCCGACCAGCCGGAAGGCGGTGTCGACGTCCAGCACGCCCGCCGCGCACAGCGCGCTGATCTCGCCCACGCTGTGCCCGGCGACGACGTCCGGTTCCACGCCCGCGGCCCGCACCACGGCCAGCGCGGCCAGGTTGCACGCGGTCACCGCGGGCTGCGCGTGCAGGGTGTCCACGAGCCGGTCCAGCGGCCCGCGGGCGCACAGCTCGGACACCGGCTCGGGCAGCAGCTCGTCGGCGCGCGCGACCACCGCCGCGCCCACCGGGTCGCGGCGCAGCCAGCCGCCCATGCCGACCCGGGCGGTGCCCTGCCCGGGGAACACGAAGCCGATCACCTGCGTACCTCCCTCGCCTGAGTCCGTGCCGGGACCCGCCGCTAGAGCCGGCGGCGGCGCGTGGGCACGGCCGCGGCCCGCTCGGTGCCCAGGAACCCCAGCAGCAGCTTGGTGACGACCTCCGGCTGGTCCAGGGGGATCCAGTGGCTGGAGTCCTCGACCCGCTCGTAGCGCCACGGTCCCTTGACGAACTTCTGCGAGCCCGTCATGCCCTCCTCGAGCAGCGCCTTGTCCCCGGTGGACCAGACGCCCAGGGTCGGCGCGAGCACGGGCGGGAAGTTGCTCTCCACGCGCAGCTCGGCCGCCGGGGAGCGGTTGGCGCGGTACCAGTTCAGCGCGGCCGTGAGCGCGCCCGGCTTGGCCAGCTCGCGCGGGTAGCGCTGGTGGTCGCCCTCGCCGCCCATGATCTCCTTGAACAGCCGCCACCCGTTGCGCCGCAGCAACTGCTCGCTGACGCCGGGGAACTGGTAGAAGAGCATGTACCAGCTCGCCGCGCGCTGCTCGATCGACGGCGTGCTGAACACGCCGGGGTGCCCGACCGAGAACACCGCGAGGTGGTCGACGCGGCGCGGCATCAGGAACGCGTACATCCAGGCGATCGCCGCGCCCCAGTCGTGGCCGACGATGTGCGCCTTGGAGATGCCCAGGTGCTGGGTGAGGCCCACGACGTCGTTGACGATCGTGCGCATCTCGTACGCCTCGGGCTCCTGCGGCTTGCTGGAGCCGCCGAAGCCGCGCAGGTCCGGCGCGATCACCCGGAAGCCCGCCTCCACCAGGGGGTCGATCTGGTGGCGCCACAGGTAGTGCGAGTCGGGGAACCCGTGCAGCAGCACGACCGGGTCGCCCTCGCCCTTGTCGACGTAGGCGATGTCGACGCCGTTGACGTGCGCCGAGTCGGTCAGCAGAGTGTCCTTCGTGGTCATGCCCTCTCCCTGAACAGCCTCTCGGCGAAGAACTCGCTGAAGCCGAAGTCCGGGACGTCCTCCGGCGGCACCATGTTGAGCAGGCCGGTCACCGACGCGGCGAAGTTCTCGGCCATCAGCTCGCGCGCCCGGCGGCGGCGTTCGGCGGCCTCCGGCCCGAACTCGCAGTGCAGCCGGGCGATGATGTCCGCGCCGAAGTGCAGGCGCCCCATCCGGAACTTGCGCTCGGCCAGGTACGGCCCGAACGCGGCGGGCGACCAGTCGTCGCCGCCGAGGAGCACCTCGCACACCTCGCGGGTGTCGCGCAGGCTGCACGACAGGCCGGTGCCCAGCACGGTGTCGGCGTTGCCCGCCTCGTCGCCCACGAGCACCACGCCGTCCATCACGATCGGCTGCTCGGGGAACATCGCCACCGACGGCCACACCTTCAGCGGGCCGATGGGCCTCGCGGCGGCGTACACCGACTTGCCGCCGTCGGGCAGGGACCGCAGCTCGAAGTCGGCGATGAACCGCTTCTCGCCCTCGGGCCCCTGGTAGCGGCGGCTGTTGGCGGTCGGGAAGTTGATGTAGAGGCGGGCGTTGCCGTCGCCCTGCGGGAACACCATGAACATCTTGTCGTCCTCGGTGCCCATCGCCTGCACGTCCATCGGCCAGTCGTCCAGGCCGGTGACGCGCACGCCGCCGCCCCAGTGGTGGACCGAGGTGGACATGTGCACGCCGACCTGGCGGCCGACCGTGCAGCCGCGGCCGGTGGCGCCGATGACCAGGCGCGGCTTGACCAGGTGCTCCCGACCGCCGTGCCGGTAGCGCACCTCGGGCTTCGCCCCGGCGGTGACCCGGGCCCGCTGCGCGCCCATCACGACCACCGCGCCGTTGTCCTCGGCCTGCTCGGCCATCAGCGCGCAGACCTCGTGGTGCGGGAACGACATGGGTCCGCCGACACCGGGCACGAAGCGGGTCATGTCGACCGTCTCGGCCTCGTCCGGGTGGACCGTCTCGTCCCACTGCGTCCACTCGCGGATCTCCCACGCCCCGCCGAGGCCGAACGCGTCCTCGACGCCGAGCAGCTGGGCCTCGCGCAGGCCCCACGGCGCGATCCACTCGCCGCGCACGATGTCCTCGTAGCGCTCCTGCTTCTCCAGCATCATCACGGACAGCCCGTTGGCCGACAGGTACGCCGCCGCAGAGGCGCCCGCGATGCCGCCGCCCACGACGACCACGTCGACACCGCTGTGCTCCACGGTCATGCCTGCCACCTCTCCCACGACGTGCGCTCCTTGGCCGGGACCCGTTTGGCCGGGCGGAAGTCGGTGCCGATCGTGTAGGCGACCGGGACCATGCACACCTGCGTCACCCCGGCCGGGATGCCCAGCAGCTCGCCGACGTGGCGCTCGAAGGGCAGGTGCATGTTGGTGATCGTGCTGCCCAGGCCGCGGGAGCGGAGCGCGAGCTGGAACGACCACACGGCGGGGAAGATCGAGCCGTAGAAGTTGCTGGCCCGCATCGCGCCGATGCGCACCTGCTCCTTCCACGTGCCCGCGTTGTCCGAGGCCAGGTCCTGCCCGAGCCACTCGGCGTCGATCGCGCCGATGTCCGGCGGCCGGCCCAGCACGCACGGGATGACCAGCACCGGCACCCGGGCGATGGTCCCGGCCAGCGCGGCGGCGGACTCGTTGTTCCGCCGCGCCCGCGCGCTGTTGCGCCGCCGGCCCGACCGCGTCCACACCTCCTTCTGGTGGAACTGCCAGGAGATGTCGAACAGCTCGGCCAGCCGGTCCTTGACGGCCTGCTCGGTGACCACGACCCAGCGCCAGTTCTGCTGGTCGTTCGCCGTGGGCGCCTGCACGGCGACCTCCAGCGCGTCCTCGATCACCTCCCGGGGCACCGGGCGGTCCAGGTCGAGCCGGCGCCGCACCGACCGGGTGGTGGTGAGCAGCCGGTCGGTCTCCGGGACGTCGAAGGGCGCGCCGGTCATACCGCACCCAGCAGGGTCCCGCCGCGCACCGAGCCGGGCGCGGCGCTGAGCACGAGGGCCCTGGCGGGCGTGGCCGGCAGCTCGGGCTTGGTCACGTAGGACTCGACCGCGCCCACGCGGGGACCGGTCAGCGCCGGGATGGCCGGCGCCACGCCGTCGCGCAGCGCCAGCGCGGCCAGCGCCAGGTTGAGCGCGCCGGTGGCCGAGCCCGCGTCGCCGGTCAGGCCCGCGGTGGCGGTGAGCCGGGCGGACGGGACGGCGTCGAGCACCGCGCCCGCCTCCGCCTCGTCGGCCGCGACCCCGGTGGCCGCGCCGACGACCAGGTCCACGCCGTCGGTGGGCAGGGCGGCGAGGGCGCGCCCCACCAGGGCCCGCTCGTCGTCGTCGGCCGCGCTCGCGTGGGCGCTGCCCAGCACCCGCGCGTACGGGGTCGCGCCCCGGGCGGCGGCGTGCGCGGCGGACTCGACGACCAGCGCCACCGAGGCGGACGCGGTCGCCTCGCCCGAGTCGCGGTCGTAGGGGGTGACCTGCGCGCCGTCGCCGGGCCGCGACGCCTCGTCGGCGGCGACCACGATCACCACGTCCGCCTTGCCGGTGCGGATGGTCTCCACCGCGCAGTCCAGGGCGATGGACGCCGACGCGTTGCCGTTGCAGATGGTGGTGGTCGGGCCGCGCAGCCCCAGGGTCTGGCAGACCGCGCCGCCCGTGGCGTTGAGCACCACGTTGGAGAAGCTGAGCACGGCGGGCTTGTTCGGGTTGGCCAGCACGCTCTCGTCGAACCCGTCGGTGCTCTCCACCGAGCCCGCGGCGGTGGCGAAGATGACGCCCACGTTGTCCAGGGCGGCGCGCGGCAGCTTGAGCCCGGCGTCCTCCCAGGCCAGCCGGGATGCGGCGATGGCCATGCGGGACAGGTTGTTCATGTGCCGCCACAGCGAGCGCGGCGCGAACGTGCGGCCCTCCAGGGACGGCGCCGCGCCGACCGCGGTGCGGCCGTTGGCGACCGCCTCGGCGACCTCGGCGATCCCGGTGCCCAGGCCGGTGACCGGCCCGAGGCCGGTGACGACGACCTCGGTGGCGGGCAGCTCGTCGTACTCGCGCGGCCCGCCGGGGCGGCGCAGCACGAGCGAGGCGTTGTTGCCGCCGAACGCGTAGTTGTTGGACACCACGACGTCCATGTCCAGCGGGCGCGCCACGTTGGGCACGAAGTCCAGGGTGGACTCCGCGATGGCCTCCTCGGTGAACCCGATGGTCGGCGGCGCGGTCGCGGTGCGCAGGGCCAGCACGGCGGCCACCGCCTCGACCGCGCCCGCCGCGCCCAGGGTGTGCCCGATGAAGCTCTTGATGCTGCTGGTCGGCACCTGCGGGGCGCGCTCGCCGAACACGGCCCGCATGACCTTCTTCTCCATGGCGTCGTTGGCGGGCGTGCCGGTGCCGTGCCCGTTGACGTAGTCCACGGCGTCGGTGCCCAGCCCGGCGTCGGCCAGCGCCCGGCGCATGGCGGTGACGCCGCCGCGACCGGTCGGGTCGGGCGCGGTGGCGTGGTAGGCGTCGGCGGACTGGCCGTAGCCCGCGACCTCGGCCAGCGGCTCCGCGCCCCGGGCCAGCGCGGAGTCCAGCGACTCCACGACCAGGAACGCCGCGCCCTCGCCCAGGTTCAGGCCGTCGGAGCGGCTGTACGGGCCGCACGGGCGGGAGCTGAGCGCCTGGAGGCCCGCGAACCCGGCGTACGTGCCGAACAGCAGCGGGTCCACGCCGCCCGCGAGCACCACGTCCGCCTCGCCGGTGAGGATCTTGTCCTTGGC
>NZ_JBHWIE010000196.1:0-13939 GCF_042732085.1 Actinosynnema sp. NPDC059797 | reverse complement strand
ACCACCACCGCCGCTCCCGACGGCGACCACCGCGCAGCAGTCCACCGCGCCGCCGCCCCCGCCACCACCGGGGCTGCCGGGCTTCGGCACGACGCCGCAGACCACGACGCCGCAGACCACCGCGCCCCCGCCGCCGCCACCGGGCCTGCCCGGGTTCGGCACGCCCCGGGCCACGACGCAGGCCGCGTCCGGCCCGCCGCCGCCACCGCCGCCCGGCGGCGTCCCCCCGCAGGCGGGCACGTCCGCCACCCCGGCGGCCCCGTTCTCGACCCGGCGGGACACCGACCTCAAGGACGGCGTCCTGTCCAGGCTGCCGGAGCTGATCACCCCGGCCCCGCTGGACATCGCGGGCGTGCAGGTCGACATCGGGCAGGTCCAGGCCGGGTTCGACGCGATGTTCGGCGCGCTGCACGACAACCACGGCATCACCACCGCCCCGACCGTCAACCCCGACCTGGTCGTGCGGCTGGACGAGCAGACGTTCGCCAAGCACTTCGCCGTGCAGCAGGAGCTGGACACGGCGCTGAAGACCCAGGACCGGGGCGACTCCGACATCACCGCGGACCAGCTCAACGCCCACGGCATCGACCCGGGGGCGGTCCGCGCCGAGATCCTGTCCCCGGACTTCCTGACCAACCTCAACAACAACGACCCCGCCACCACCGCCCGCCTGGACGCCCTCCTCGACCAGGTCGTCCAGGCCAAGGCCGGCCCCAACGGCGACGTCCGGGCCCAGCGCGAGAGCCTCGTCCAGAGCACGCTGACCAACCCGGCGCGGGCGATCAACGGCCACGTCCTGCTCAACACCGACCACCTGGACGGCCTCAGCACCGACCCGGCCCGCAAGGCCGACGCCATCCGGCACCTGCTCACCCACGAGTTCATGCACGTCCACTCGATCGGCAGCGACCAGACCTTCGCGCACCGCGCCGGGCAGGGCGGCGTCTACAACCAGAACATCAACCCGGACGAGGCCGTCACCGAACTCCTGGCCCGCCGCATCACCGACGCCCTGTCCGAACGGCTCGGGCAGACGCCGCAGTACAACGAGTTCCCCACCGGCGGCAACCGCTACCAGGACAACATCGACGGGCTCAACAGGGAGTTCGACAAGAAGCGCGGCAAGTGGGACTCGTTCAACGCCCCGGACGCCTTCCAGGGGATGCTGAACGACTACTTCGGCGTGACCGAGCCCGCCGGCTCGTCCCGGGCGCGCCCCGCGCCGGCGGGGACGCCCGGGCAGGAGACCGACGCGCCCCCGCCCGCACCGCCGGGCTTCCAGGCGCCCCCGCCCCCGCCGCCACCCGCACCGCCGGGCTTCCAGGCGCCTCCGCCGCCCCCGCCACCGCCGGGCTTCCAGGCACCCCCACCCCCGCCGCCGTCCGGTCCTCCGGCGCCCCCTCCACCCGGCGCACCGCCGGCACCTCCCGCACCCGGCACGCGGACCGGCGCGCCCGCCACCCCGGCGGCCCCGTTCTCGACCCGGCGGGACACCGACCTCAAGAACGGCATCCTCACCAGGCTGCCCGACCGGCTCCCCTCGGCGCCGATGACCGTCGACGGCGTCCAGGTCGACCTCGGCCAGGTCCAAGCGGGCCTGGACGCGCTGTTCGGCACCCTGGCCGAGACCCACGGCGTCACCAAGACGCCCACCGTCACCCCCGACCTGGTGGTCCAGGTCGACGAGCGGACGTTCGCCAAGCACTTCGCCGTGCAGCAGGAAATGGACGCCGCGCTCAAGACCGAGGGCCGCGGCGACTCCGACATCACCCCGGACCAGCTCAACGCCCACGGCATCGACCCGGAGGCGGTCCGCGCCGAAATCCTGTCCCCGGACTTCCTGACCAACCTCAACAACAACGACCCCGCCACCACCGCCCGCCTCGACGCCCTCCTAGACCAGGTCGTCCAGGCCAAAGCCGGCCCCAACGGCGACGTCGACGCGTTGCGCGACAGCCTGATCGAGGACAACCTCAGCAACCCGGCGCGGGCGATCAACGGCCACGTCCTGCTCAACACCGACCACCTGGACGAACTCACCACCGAAGCCAACGCCGACCGCAAGGCCGACGCCATCCGGCACCTGCTCACCCACGAGTTCATGCACGTCCACTCGATCGGCAGCGACCAGACCTTCGCGCACCGCGCCACCGAGGGCGGCGTGTTCAGCGTGAACGTCAACCCGGACGAGGCCACCACCGAACTCCTGGCCCGCCGCGTCACCGACGCCCTGTCCGAGCGCCTCGGGCAGACGCCGCAGTACAACGAGTTCCCCACCGGCGGCAACCGCTACCAGGAGAACATCGACAAGCTCAACCACGAGTTCGACCGGCCGCGCCGCCCCTGGGACACCTTCAACGCGGCGGGCAACTTCCAGACGATGCTCGACGACTACTTCGGTGCCACCCGGCGCTCCGCGCCGGCCGCCGAACCGGGTCCCTCCCGGGCGGCGCGCCCCGCACCGGCCGCGCCCCCGCCCCCGCCGCCGCCACCCGCGCCGCAGGGCTTCCAGGCACCTCCGCCGCCCCCGCCACCGCCGGGCTTCCAGGCGCCCCCCGGTCCCCCGCCGCCGCCCGGCGCACCCCCCGCACCCGGAGCCCCACCGGCCCCCGGCGCGCCCGCGGCACCGCAGACCCCGTTCTCGCAGCGGCGCGACACCGACCTCGGCAACGGCGTCACCGTCGACCTGGCGAACACCACCCCCGCGCCGGTGACCATCGCGGGGGAGACCGTCGACATCGCGCAGATCCAGGCCGGGTTCGACGCGCTGTTCGGCCACCTGCGCACCGCCTACGGCATCACCGCCACTCCCGGGATCGACCCCTCCCGGGTGATCCAGGTCGACGAGCGGACGTTCGCCAAGCACTTCGCCGTGCAGCAGGAAATGGACGCCGCGCTCAAGACCGAGGGCCGCAGCGAGTCCGACATCACCCCGGACCAGCTCAACGCCCACGGCATCGACCCGCAGCAGGTCCGCGCCGAGATCCTCTCCCCCGAGTTCCTGACCAACCTGAACAACAACGACCCGGCCACCACCGCGCGCCTCGACGCCCTCCTAGACCAGGTCTCCCAGGCCAAGGCCGGTCCCAACGGCAACGCCCAGGTCCAGCGCGACAGCCTGATCGAGGACAACCGCAGCAACCCGGCGCGGGCGATCAACGGCCACGTCCTGCTCAACACCGACCACCTCGACGAGCTGACCACCGAAGCCAACGCCGACCGCAAGGCCGACGCCATCCGACACCTGCTCACCCACGAGTTCATGCACGTCCACTCGATCGGCAGCGACCGCACCTTCGCGCACCGCCACGACAGCGGCGGCGCGTTCGGCCGGAACGTCAACCCCGACGAGGCCGTCACCGAACTCCTGGCCCGCCACGTCACCGACGCGATCTCCCGGAACCTCGGGCAGACGCCGCAGTACAACGAGTTCCCCACCGGCGGCAACCGCTACCAGGACAACATCACCAGGCTCAACAAGGAGCTCGACAAGAAGTGGCAGCCGACCGACCCGGCGGTCACCTTCCGGACGATGCTCCACGACTACTTCCACGGCCCCGCCCCCGCCGCCCCCGGCTCGTCCGGGGTGCGCCCCGCACCGCCCAGGCCCGCCCCGCCCGGTCCCGCCCAGTCCAACCCCGCCGCGTCCAACCCCGCCGCGTCCAACCCCGCCGCGTCCAACCCCGCCCCGGGCACCTCGACCACGCGCGGCGCCGACGGCGGCCCCCGGACGCGCCCTGCCCCGCCCAGGCCCACCCGGAACCCGGTCATCCCGCTCGCCACGATCGCGGCGGCCAGGCCGCCGCAGGTGCTGCCGACCAGGAACCTGCCGGACTTCTTCCAGGGCAACCAGGCCCTCGGCACGATCGCCCCGGTCGACGTGCGCGGCGCGGCCAAGGTCACCGGCGCCGTCACCGGCCTCGCGCCGGCCGACGCGGCCCGGGTCGAGACCGCGATCACCTCCGACTTCGAGTCGTTCCTCGGCCACGGCCGGAACTTCCAGGTCAAGATCAACGGCAACTGGTTCGAGGCCAACGTGCGGGCCACGATGCTGCCGCCGGCCGACCCCGGCGCGGCGGTCACCACGCCGAACACCAACACCAAGGTCGACCTGACCGCGCAGGGCGGCACGAGCACGTCCACCACGAACACCCTGGCCACGGCCAACGACGTCGGCGGCGCGATCACGGCGGGTATGGCGGTCGGCCCGTACGGCTCGCTCGCCGGCAAGGCCCAGCTCGCCACCCCGGCGACCTCCACCACCAGCTCGACCTCGACGGTGGACCAGCGGATCATCCGCTCGGGCGAGCACTCGACGCGGGCCGAGGTCCCGGTCAGCTACCAGGTGACGCTCACCGACGCCCACGGCAACGCCCGGCCGCCGATCACCGTCGCGAGCGACGCGGACGGCCAGGTCGGCGTCACGCTCCAGGTCCCGGACGACCTGTCCACCATCATGGGGTCGAACCCGACCGTCGCCGCGAACCCGAACCCGCCCGCCGGCGACTGGGGCGCGCGGATCGAGCACCCGGTGCCCGAGGCGGTCACGGTCACCGACCCGGCCAAGGCGTTCACCGACGTGGCGGCCAAGCTCCACCCGTCCATCACCAAGGTCGGCGCGCCCGGCCGCACCGCGCTCCAGACCTTCCTGAGCCCGGGGACCCTCCGCGACAACCTCGGCGCGATGCTCACCGGCTGGGTGACGTCGCCGGACCTGGTCAGCCCGCACGCGAGCAAGGGCGCGGCGGTCCAGGCGCACGCCACCCTGCGCACCGCCGAGCTGGTCGGCGTGCACGACTCCGCGCAGCTGCGCCTGCACGAGGCCACCTCGAGCAGCACGGGCGTCACCGCGACCACCAAGACCGGGTTCGACGCCACCGGCGGGTTCGGCGGCAACCTCGGCGTGCCGGGCGCGGTCACCGGCCAGGTCGGCGCCACCCTCGGCTACTCGGCGCGCACCGCCGAGTCGTCGAACGCGGGCACGAACACCACCAACCGCACCGGCATCCAGCTCAAGGGGCAGACCGGCCTCTACAAGGTGACCGCCGACGTCCAGGTGCGCACCCCCAGCGGCGCCGACGTCACCGTCCCGGTGACCGCCTACGTGCGGCTGGGCACGCCCGAGGCCGCGGCGCTGAACCTGCCGGTCCCGGAGGGCACGCCCAGCGGCATCGCCCAGCCGACCGCGGAGCCCCGGTGGGCGCCGCCGTACCTGGACGGCGAGATCGCCGCGGGCAACGTGAAGGTCGGCGACTTCGAGCCGGCGAGCCGGGTTCAGCCGCAGGTCGAAGCGGCGCTGCGCAACGTCAAGGGCCTCGACGGCTTCCTGCCGAACTGGAACGACCCGGACGCGAACCCGCGCAGCGGCCGGGGCAAGGGCTTCGCGGACGTGTCGCGGCAACTGGCCAACCAGCGCAAGCTGAACCAGCTCTCACCCACCGCGCTCAAGTCCAACCTGGACAGCCTGATGGGGCCGGGCGTCAGCATCCAGCTGAAGAACTCCGACGCCACCACCAACACCTACGTCAACATCACGGTCAAGGCGAAGGTCCGCAACCCCACGCACCTCGGGCAGGCGGACGCGCGCAACGTGCGCGGCTCGTCGTCCAGCGGCCCGAAGCTGGACAGCGCCACCGCCACCACGAAGGGCTGGAGCGGCGGCGTCGAGGGCAAGGTCGCCGTCCCGACCACGACCGGCGTCGCGGCGGTGACGCCGACGCCCCAGTTCGGCGTGAAGTACAACCACTCGTGGACGACGAAGAACACCGGCGGCCCGACGGTCAACGGCACCGCGCTGAACGTCGGCAGCCCGAACGCGCAGGTGTTCGCGGGCGACGTCGAGTTCGAGGTGGAGATCACCACGTTCACCCGGCCCCGGTCGTGGGTGCAGCGGCTGACGCCGGCCAAGCCCGGTCAGCACGCGCCGGCACCGCGCGTGGTGGCCCGCACCGTGGGGGCGTCGGTCGACCCGAGCGCCCGGAACAACCCGGAGATCCTGCCGCAGATCAGCGGCAAGGTGAACCTGTGGGTGTCCGACGGCTCGGCGATGAAGACCGACCCGTCCGGGTTCCGGCCCGGCGACCCGGTCGTCACCAGGTTGACCGACGCGCCGACCGTCAAGGACCTGCTCACCACCCGGTCCGGGGCGAGGTCGCCGGAGTTCCTGCACGTCGAGGCGGTGGCGAACACCGGGGCGCTGCGCGACGAGGCGATCGCCGCGCTCACCCGGGCGGCGGGGGGCGACGCCGCGCTCACCGTGCCGGGCACCGAGGCGCGCAACCAGGTCGACCGCCTGTTCAGCCCGGAGAACCTCAAGGCCAACCTGCGCAAGCTGGTCGAGACCGGCATGCAGGAGCAGGGCCTCCGGTACGACCGGCGGATCACCGACCGCACCGGCTCGGTCGGCATGTCGGTGAAGCTGGGCAACCCCAAGCTGGTGTCGATCTCGAACGACACGGGCACCGAGAACGCGATCACCGGCGGCTACAAGGCCGGTGACGCCAGGTCGGTGAGCCGGTCGGTGGACGTCACCGGCGGCGTCAACGTGCCGATCAAGCCGATCGCCACCCCGCCGCCCGCGGGCGAGCCGACGCCGGCGAGCGGCGCGGGCGGCCTGGCCGTGGTCGGCAAGTACACCCCCTGGTCGGACTCGAAGTCCGACGCCCGGGAGCTGGGCGGCAGCGTCGACCGCAACGTGGTCACGCCGCCCGCCGCCCGGACCGTGCTGGTCCAGCTCGACGCGGACGTGACGATCGTCGCCGAGAGCCGGGCGGGCAACGTGTTCCACGGCGGCACGCCGCGCTCCGAGGGCGCGACGGTGACCCTGCCGAAGTCGGTGTTCGTGCGGGTCAGCGAGGACGTGGCGCGCGAGCTGGGCGTGCTGCCGAACGTCCGGCCGGACGTGGAGCCGCCCGCGTTCCCGACCATGGCCCCGCCGCGGACGCTGGCGGTCGGCGAGCCCGGCGCGCTCGGGCTGTCCGCCGTCGAGCGGGTGCCCGACCTGGGCGGCGTGGTCAACGACCTCGTCGCGGACGTGAACCGGAAGACGGGCAGGCGCTTCAAGGACCCGCTGGTGCCGGACTCGGTGCTGGCGGACTCGATGAACAACCTCCAGCGCCTGGTCGACTTCAGCTCCCCGACCAGCGTCAAGGCGATGATCGACAGCGCGCTGGACGGCGGCGTGCCGCTGCTGGTGCACCAGCCCGGCACGTTCGGCAAGGACTCGTTCCAGGTCACCCTGCGGGCGAAGACGGGCGCGCCGCGGTTCGACCGGGTCGTCAACGACGGCGTCGACGTGGAGCACACCATCGCGGGCGCCGAGAAGGTCACCGGCGGCCAGGGTCGCGGCAAGGGGTGGGGCGTCGGGGTCAAGGCGCCCGGCCTGGCCCAGCCGGGCAGCGCGAACCCGAACGTGTCCGGCACGGCGGGCGTGATCGCCGCCGCGAACTTCAACCACGCGCTGAGCAGCACGATCACCGACTCCACCACCCGGCAGTTCGGCCACCTGCGCGCGGGCAGCGGGCCCGCGGCGAAGTACACCGTGCCGGTCGAGTTCGAACTGGTCGTGGAGAAGGGCTCCGAGGTCGTCGCCACGAGGACCAGCCCGCCCCAGGACATGGTCGTCCGGCTGCACGCGGACAACCAGAAGGTCGACGGCCGGACCGCGCCGGACCAGCCGTACATGGCCGCCGCCGTCAAGCGCGGCGCGGAGCACGGCACGCCGGCGGCCGCGCTGGCGTGGCAGCGGGCGGGCACCCCGGCGACCCTGCCGCCGAGCGCGTCGGTGGAGAACCTGCGCGGCGCGAAGGACCTGCGGGACGCGGCGCTGCGCGCGCTGGCCGCGGCCGGCGCGAACCAGGGCATCACGGGCAAGGGCACGGGGCCGCTGAACACGCTGCTGTCCACGCTCGGCTCGGAGAACCTCCAGCCGAGCCTGCCCGGGATGCTGGACGGGCCGCTGGACGTGCCGGGCCTGCACGAGGCCGCGCTGACGTTCGGGCAGCACGCGGACGTGAAGGTCTACGCCAAGCTGGTGAACCCGAGGCTGGGCTCGCTGAGCGACGGCGTGAACCTGGAGAACCCGCGGTCCACCGTGAGCACGACCAGCGGTGAGGCGAAGATCAGCGAGAACGCGGACGCGTCCGTGGGCTTCGCGACCGGCAGCGCCGCGATCAAGCAGCACGGCGACCCGAAGGACACGGTCAACGTCGCCCTCGGCGGCGTCGAGGTGCGGCACGCGGCCGAGGACTCGCAGGCCGTGTCCGGCGGCGCGACCGACAACAAGGTCAACAACCTCAAGCCGCAGGGCCGGTCCGGGCTGGTCGAGTTCGACGTCGAGTACCGGGTCGTCGCCACCATCGGCGGCAGGACCGGCGTGGTCGACCTGGCGGTGCCGGGTTCGGCCGCGGTGCGGATGCCCGCGCCCGAGGCGGAGGCCGTGCTCGGCCGCGGGTTCGACCCGGAGCTGACCGCCGCCCAGGACGCCGTCAAGGACGCGGCGAAGGCGTGGCGGGACGCGGAGGTCGCGGTCGACAAGGCCCGCCACGACGCGCAGGACGCCATCAACGAGGTGGCGGCCGAACTCGCCAAGACCGACGCCGACCTCACCGGCGTCCAGATCGCGCTCAACGACGCGATCGGGACCCACCTCGCCGAGACCGGCAAGGTCGACGGCCTGACCGCCGAGGTCGAGGGCGCGCGCGCCGCCGTCGCGGAGGCGGAGGGCCGGGTGCGCGACCTCGGCGCCAAGGTCCCCGACCTGGAGGTCGCGGCGCTGAGCGCGAACAACGCCCTGCGCGACCGGACCGACGACGTCGCCGACAGCGCCGACGCCGTCGCCGACGTCGAGGGCAGGTTGTGGACCGCCCGCGACCGGCTGGCCGCGGCGGACGACGCCCTCCTGTCCGCGAAGGACGCCGAGGTCGACCGGGCCCGCGCGACCCGCGACGGCATCCAGTCCGAGGTCGACGCGCTGGCCGCGGAGCTGGCGGGGGCAACGGAGCGGCACGAGGCGGACCTGGCGGCCCAGCGGGAGGCCCGGCGGGTCGCCACCGAGGCCGACGACGCCCTGGCCGCCGCGAACGACGCCCTGCGCGGCGCGCGGGAGGACTACGCCACCGCGAACGACAGGCTCGCCGCGGCGAACGGCGACCTGCGCGACCAGCGGAGGACCGCGCGGGACGCCGCCACCGCGCGCGACGCCGCCCGGCAGCGGCACGACGACCTGGTCGCCTCCCGGGACGCGGGGGAGGCCCGCATCAGGGCGGCCGAGGTGGAGCTGAACGCCAAGCGGACCGACGCCGACGCCCGGCAGCAAGCCTGGTGGGACGCCAAGCGCGTGGTGGACCAGCGGATCGACGCCTTCAACACCCCGCCGCCCGCGCCCCAGCCACCCGCACCCCAACCACCCGCACCCCAACCACCCGCACCCCAACCGCCGGCACCGCCGCACCCACCGGCGCCGACCGACGCACCGCCCCCGGTGCCCGACCAGCGGTCCGCCGAGGGCGCGCCGCCCACCCCGGGGACGGGCGCACCGCACCCGCCGGCACCACCCGCCCACGTCGAGGAGGCCCTGCACCACCTGAGGCTCACCGCGAACGAGATGCTGCCGACCTCGCCGCCACCGGCCCCCGGCGGCCTGTACGAGGCCGTCGCGCGGGCCGTCGACGCCCCGTCGACGACCCTGCGGCGCGAGGTGGTGATCGCGTCGACGGGCTACGCCGAGCAGGTGGCCGACTTCACCGCGGCGCACCCGATGCGCAAGTCCCAGCTGTACGGCGCGCTGCTGGAGAACCTGAACTGGCCGATCCAGGACCAGGCCGAGAACGTCAGGGCCGGCAACGCCCGCGACCTCACCGGGCGGCTCATCGCGACCCGGATCGGGGCGAACGTGGTGATCCACCTGCCCGGCGTGCCGCAGCCGCTGCGGCTGCCGCCGTTCACCGGCCCGGTCCGGCCCGAGGTGCACGTGGACCTCGTCGTGGTGAACGGGGTGGCGACCTACCGCCCGCGCTGACCAGTCCGCAGTGGAGGGTGCCGGTCACCTGTTCAGGGGTGACCGGCGCCGCACACCCGAAGACCAGGCACGGTGAGCTGAATCGATCCAACGCCCACCCGGTGTCTAGTCGCTCACAGACGGGTCATGCTGTTGGGTCGGCCGGCCGGAGCGGGTCTAGCATCCGGGGGTCAAGGTCCTAGTACAGACCAGTCCACCACTGACGCTGGAGGCCGTTGCGCATGGCCGGCACCACCGCACCCGAGCGGGCGGGCAGCAGCTCCAAAGGGGGCGGAACGCTCTACCGCGGGGACCTGGGCATGTGGTCCTGGGTCGCCCACCGCATCACCGGTGTGTTGACGTTCTTCTTCCTGTTCGCCCACGTCTTGGACACCGCACTGGTGCGGGTGTCGCCGGACGCGTACGACAAGGTCATCGAGACCTACAAGAACCCGGTCGTCAACCTGTTCGAGGTCGGCCTGGTCGGCGCGGTGCTCTACCACGCGTTGAACGGCATCCGGGTGATGTTGGTCGACTTCTGGGAGAAGGGCGCGCGCTACCAGAAGCAGATGCTGTGGGCGGTGCTCGGCGTCTGGGTGCTGGTGATGATCCCCGGCACCTACTACATGATGGTCCGCACGGTTACCGACCTGTTCGGCGGGGGTCACTGATCATGAGCGAACTCATCCTCGACAAGCCCCGCTCCCCCCGTCGCCCCGCCGCCCGCCGCAGCAACTTCGAGCTGTACAGCTGGCTGTTCATGCGCATCTCGGGCGTGGCGCTGGTGGTCCTCGTGCTCGGCCACCTGTTCATCATGAACATCCTCGACGGCGGTGTGCACCGCATCAACTTCGGCTTCGTCGCGGGTCGCTGGGCGTCCCCGTTCTGGCAGTTCTGGGACCTGGCCATGCTGTGGCTGGCCCAGATCCACGGCGGCAACGGCCTGCGCACCGTGATCAACGACTACGCCCGCAAGGACGCGACCCGGTTCTGGCTCAAGGTGCTGCTGTACGCGTCGATGGTGCTGATCATCGGCCTGGGCACGTACGTGATCTTCACCTTCGACCCGAACATCACCGACTGACCCGCCGCGGAGAGCACATGCAGTACCACAAGTACGACGTCGTCATCATCGGCGCCGGCGGCGCCGGCATGCGCGCGGCGATCGAGGCAGGTCAGCGCGCCCGCACGGCGGTCCTCACCAAGCTCTACCCCACCCGCTCCCACACGGGCGCCGCGCAGGGCGGCATGTGCGCCGCGCTGGCGAACGTGGAGGAGGACAACTGGGAGTGGCACACCTTCGACACGATCAAGGGCGGTGACTACCTGGTCGACCAGGACGCCGCCGAGATCATGGCGAAGGAGGCCATCGACGCGGTCCTCGACCTGGAGAAGATGGGCCTGCCGTTCAACCGCACGCCCGAGGGCAAGATCGACCAGCGCCGGTTCGGCGGCCACACCCGCAACCACGGCGAGGCCGCCGTGCGCCGGGCGTGCTACGCGGCCGACCGCACCGGTCACATGATCCTCCAGACGCTGTACCAGAACTGCGTCAAGCACGGGATCGAGTTCTTCAACGAGTTCTACGTCCTCGACATCTGCCTGACCGAGACCGACAACGGCCCGGTCTGCACGGGCGCCGTGGCGTACGAGCTGGCCACCGGCGAGATCCACGTCTTCCAGGCCAAGTCGGTCGTCTTCGCCACCGGCGGCTTCGGCAAGGTCTTCAAGACCACGTCCAACGCGCACACCCTCACCGGTGACGGCATGGGCATCGTCTTCCGCAAGGGCCTGCCGCTGGAGGACATGGAGTTCTACCAGTTCCACCCGACCGGTCTGGCCGGCCTCGGCATCCTCCTCACCGAGGGCGCCCGCGGCGAGGGCGCGATCCTCCGCAACGCCTCCGGCGAGCGGTTCATGGAGCGCTACGCCCCCACCATCAAGGACCTGGCGCCGCGCGACATCGTGGCCCGGTCCATGGCGCTGGAGGTCCTCGAAGGGCGCGGCGCGGGCCCGAACAAGGACTACGTCCTCCTCGACTGCACCCACCTGGGCGCCGAGGTGCTGGAGTCCAAGCTCCCCGACATCACCGAGTTCGCCCGCACGTACCTCGCGGTCGACCCGGTGAAGGAGCCGGTCCCGGTCTACCCCACCGCGCACTACGCGATGGGCGGCATCCCCACCAACGTGCACGGCGAGGTGCTGCGGGACAACGACAACGTCGTCCCCGGCCTCTACGCCGCCGGCGAGTGCGCCTGCGTCTCGGTGCACGGCGCCAACCGCCTGGGCACCAACAGCCTCCTGGACATCAACGTCTTCGGCCGCCGCGCGGGCATCGCCGCCGCCGAGTACGCCAACAACCACGAGCACCTCGACCTGCCGGAGAACCCGGCGGCGAACGTCGAGGAGCAGGTGACCCACGTCCTGTCCGAGCACGGCCACGAGCGGGTGGCGGACATCCGCACCGAGCTCCAGGCCACCATGGACGCGAACGCGTCGGTCTACCGCACCGAGGACACCCTCAAGCAGGCGCTGCACGACGTGCAGGCCCTGAAGGAGCGCTACGGCCGGATCACCGTCCAGGACAAGGGCAAGCGGTTCAACACCGACCTGCTCGAAGCGGTCGAGCTGGGCTTCCTCCTCGAACTGGCGGAGGTCCTCGTCGTCGGCGCCCTGGCGCGCAAGGAGTCGCGCGGCGGCCACGCCCGCGAGGACTACCCCAACCGCGACGACACGAACTTCATGCGCCACAGCATGTACTACAAGCAGGGTGAGGGCCTCCAGTCGGACATCCGCCTGGACTACAAGCCCGTGACGTTCACCCGGTACCAGCCGATGGAGCGCAAGTACTGATGACCGCTACCGCTGAAGCACCGACCGGCTCCCGCGGCAACCAGCCCCCCGTACCGGACGGCGCGATCACCATCACCCTCAGGATCCGGCGCTTCAACCCGGAGTTCGACGACGAGCCCCGCTGGGACGACTTCGAGATCCCGGCGCTCCCCTCGGACCGCGTCCTGAACCTCCTCCACTACGTCAAGTGGTACCTGGACGGCACCCTGACGTTCCGCCGCTCGTGCGCCCACGGCATCTGCGGCTCGGACGCCATGCGCATCAACGGCGTCAACCGCCTGGCGTGCAAGGTCCTGCTCAAGGACCTCCTCGCCGCCAACGGCAAGCAGACCACCATCACCGTCGAGCCGATCAAGGGCCTCCCCGTCCACAAGGACCTCCTGGTGGACATGGAGCCGTTCTTCGAGGCCTACCGGGCGGTCAAGCCGTACCTCATCACGTACGGCAACGAGCCCACCCGCGAGCGGGTCCAGTCCATCGCGGACCGGGAGCGCTTCGACGACACCACGAAGTGCATCCTGTGCGCCGCCTGCACCACCTCGTGCCCGGTGTACTGGACCGAGGGCAGCTACTTCGGCCCCGCCGCCATCGTCAACGCGCACCGCTTCATCTTCGACAGCCGCGACGAGGGCTCGGAAGAGCGCCTGGACATCCTCAACGACGTGGACGGCGTCTGGCGCTGCCGCACGACCTTCAACTGCACCGACGCCTGCCCGCGCGGCATCCAGGTGACGAAGGCGATCCAAGAGGTCAAGCGCGCCCTGCTCTTCAAGCGCGTCTAGCCCCCACGCACACCTCAGGCCCTCCGAGCCCAGCTCGGAGGGCCTGAACGCATGCCACACCAGGTCTGAACGCATGACACGCGCGACCGGAACGCATGACTCGCGAGCACTGGACGCATGACACGCGCGCCCTGAACGCATGACTCGCCGGTCCTGAACGTACGACACGCCCGACCGGAACGTACGACTCACATGTCCCGAACGTACGACTCGCGCGTCCTGAACGTACGACTCGCGATGTCCGACCGGAGGACACGCGGTGTCCGAGTGGAGGACACGCCGACGAGAACGGGACCCACTACGGGAG
>NZ_JBHWIE010000195.1:0-13999 GCF_042732085.1 Actinosynnema sp. NPDC059797 | reverse complement strand
GCCGGGGCCGGCGTCACCCGCGGCTACCTGGCGCGCGGCGCGCTGACGTCGACGCGGTTCGTCGCGGACCCGTTCGACCGGTCCGGGCGGCGGATGTACCGCACGGGCGACCGGGTGCGGTGGCTGCCGACCGGTGAGCTGGCCTTCCTCGGCCGGGTCGACGACCAGGTGAAGCTGCGCGGCTTCCGCATCGAGCCGGGCGAGGTGGAGGCGGTCCTGCGGGCGCACCCTGCGGTCGGCTCGGCGGCCGTCGTCGTGCGCGAGGACGCCCCCGGCGTGCCCAGGCTCGTCGCCTACACCACCGGCGCCGCCGAGCCCGCGGACCTGGCGGCCCACGCCGCCGCCCGGCTGCCCGGCCACGCGGTGCCCTCCGCGTTCGTCGTGCTCGACACCCTGCCCACCACGCCGAACGGCAAGCTGGACCGGCGGGCCCTGCCTGCGCCGGACCTGCCCGCCCCCGGTCCTGGCCGCGCACCCGCCACGCCGCGGGAGGCCCGGGTGCTCGCCCTGGTCGCGGAGGTCCTGGGCGTGCCGGACGCGGGCGTGGACGACGGCTTCTTCGCGCTGGGCGGCGACAGCGTCCTGGCCATGCGCCTGGTCGCCGCCGCCCGGAACCGCGGGCTGGTCCTGTCCGAGCGGGACGTGTTCAACCGCGCGACCGTCGCCGACCTGGCGTCGGCGGCCTCCGACGCGGACGAGGAGCCGCCGACCACCGCCGGGCCCGCCGGCCGGGACGACTCCGCGCTGCGGGCCGAACCCGGTGTCGATGACGTCCTGCCCCTCACGCCGTTGCAGGAGGGGTTGCTGTTCCACCACCTCTACGAGGGCGCGGGCGCCGACGTCTACACGATCCAGGTCCACGTCGACGTCGACGGCGCGGTGGACGCCGCCCGGCTGCGCTCCGCGCTGGACGAGCTGTCGCGCCGGCACCCGGCCCTGCGGGCGGAGTTCCGCCACGACGGGCGCGGCGAACCCGTGCAGGTGATCCGCGGCGACGCCCGGATCCCGCTGCGGGAGGTCGACTCCACCGGGTTCGACCGGGTCGCCGAGCGAGAGCGCGCCGCCGGGTTCGCGGCGGACACCGCGCCGCTGGCCCGCTGCGCCCTGGTGCGCGGCGACGGCGACCGGTGCCGGCTGCTGCTCACCCTGCACCACCTCCTCGTGGACGGTTGGTCGCTGTCGGTCCTGCTGCGGGACCTGCTCGCCGCCTACGCCGGCCGCGTGCTGCCGCCCGCCCGGACCCACGCCGACCACCTGCGCTGGCTGGGCGCCCGCGACCACGCCGCCGCGCTCGCCGCGTGGCGGCCGGTGCTGGCCGCCGCCGGCGAACCCGCGCTGCTGGCGGCGCCCGGGGCCCGGTCCGCAGAGCCGCCCCGCGCCGTCCGCTTCGGCCTGACCGAGGCCGAGTCCGCCGAGGTGGCGGCCTTCGCCCGCGCCCGCGGGTTCACCGTGAACACCGTCGTGCAGGGCGCCTGGGCGCTCGCGCTCGGGCACCTGCTGGGCCGGGTCGACGTGGCGTTCGGGGTCACGGTGGCGGGCCGGCCGCCGGAGCTGGTCGGCGTAGAGGACGTGGTGGGCCTGCTCGCCAACACCGTCCCGGTCCCCGTCCGCGTGCACCCGGCGCGCACCGCCGCCGACCTGCTCACCACCCTCCAGCGGCAGCAGGCGGACCGCTCGTCGGCCACCCACGTCGGGTTGGCCGACCTCCAGCGCCTGTCCGGCGGCGACCTGTTCGACACCGTGCTCGTGTTCGAGAACTACCCGTACGACCGGGGGGCGCTCGACGACCTGGCCGCCGCCTCGGGCCTGGCGATCACCGGTGTGGGCGGGCACGACGCCACGCACTACCCGGTGGCCCTGGTCGTCGTGCCCGGCACGGCGATCTCGTTCCGCCTCGACCACCGTCCGGACCTGGTGCCGCCGGCGCGCGCCGGCGAACTGTCCGCCCTGCTGCTGCGGGCGTTGCGCCTGGTCCTCTCCGCGCCCGACCGCCCGCTGGCCGGCGGCGACCTCCTCGCCCCCGAGGACAGGCGGCGCCTCGCTGCGCTGGAAGGCCCGACCGCGCCCCTCCCGCCGACGACGCTCGCCGCGCTCCTGGACGACCAGTGCGCCCGGACACCGGACGCACCCGCGGTCCGCTCCGCGGGCACCACCCTCACCTACCGCGAGCTGCACGACCGCGCCTCGGCCGTCGCGGCCCGGGTGGTCGCGGCGGGCGGCGGGCCCGGCCGGTTCGTCGCCGTGGCGCTGCCGCGCGGGCTGGACCTCGTGGTCGCCCTCGTCGGCGTGCTCAAGGCCGGCGCCGCCTACGTGCCGGTCGACCCGGAACTCCCGGCCGAGCGCGTGGCACTCCTGCTCGACGACGCCCGGCCCGCCGTGGTGGTCACGACGCCGGCGGTCGGCCTGCCGCCGGTGCCCGCGCCGGTGGTCGAACCGGGCGGTGGCGAACCGGGCGGTGGCGAACCGGCGCCGGGCGTGACCCTGCCCGTCCCCGCGCCGGGGGACCCGGCCTACATGATCTACACCTCCGGGTCGACCGGCCGCCCGAAGGGCGTGGTCGTCCCGCACTCGGCCATCGTCAACCGGCTCCTGTGGATGCAGGACGAGTACGGGCTGGAGGCCGACGACCGGGTCCTCCAGAAGACGCCCGCGGGCTTCGACGTGTCGGTCTGGGAGTTCTTCTGGCCGCTGGTCCGGGGCGCCCTGCTCGTCGTGGCCAGGCCCGGCGGCCACCGGGACCCGGACCACCTGGCGGAGCTGATCCGCGCCGAGGGGATCACGACCGCGCACTTCGTGCCGTCGATGCTGCGCGCCTTCCTCGACGCGCCCGGCGCGCGGCACTGCGCCGGCCTGCGCCGGGTCGTGTGCAGCGGTGAGGAGCTGACCGCCGACCTGCGCACGCGGTGGTACGCCCTGCTGCCCGTGCCCCTGCACAACCTCTACGGTCCGACCGAGGCCGCGGTGGACGTCACCGCGCACGCCTGCGACCCGGCCGACACCGGGCCGGTGCCGATCGGGCGCCCCATCCGGAACACCACCGCGCGCGTCCTCGACGCCGCCCTGCGCCCCGTGCCCGTCGGAACGCCCGGTGAGCTGTACCTGGCGGGTGCCTGCCTGGCCACGGGGTACCACGGCCGCGCCGCGCTCACCGCGCAGCGGTTCGTCGCCGACCCGGCGGGCCCGCCCGGGTCCCGGCTCTACCGCACCGGCGACATCGCCCGCCTGCGCCCGGACGGGGAACTGGACTTCCTCGGGCGCGCGGACGACCAGGTCAAGATCCGCGGCGTCCGCGTCGAGCCGGGCGAGGCCCAGGCGGTGCTCGCCGCGCACCCCGCCGTCGCGGCCTGCGCGGTGGTGGTCCGCGAGGACCACCCGGGCAGCCCGCGCCTGGTCGCGTACGTCGTGCCGGCCCCGGGGCCCGCCCCCGAAGCCGCCGACCTGGTCGCGCACGCCGCCGCGCGGCTGCCCGAGCACGCCGCGCCGACGGCGGTGGTGCTGCTCGACGCGCTGCCCACCACCCAGAACGGCAAGCTCGACCGACGCGCGCTCCCCGCACCCGTCGTGCCCGGTCGGTCGGGCCGGCCACCCGCCACGCCGGTCGAGACGGCGATCGCGGACCTGTTCTCCGAGGTGCTCGGGGTGCCGGGGGTGTCGGCCGAGGACAGCTTCTTCGCGCTCGGCGGCGACAGCATCCTGTCCCTGCAACTGGTCGGCCTGGCTCGCGGCGCCGGGCTGGCGCTGACCCCGCGCGAGGTCTTCGAGGCGCGCACGGTCGAGGCGCTCGCCGCGCTGGCGAGGACCGCGGAGCCCGCACCGCGCCCCGCCCCGGCCCCGTCCGGCCCGCTGACCCCGTTCCCCATGCAACGCTGGCTGTCGGCGCTCGGCGGCCCGGTGGACGGGTTCGCCCAGGTCCTGGTCGTCCGGGCGCCCGCCGGGGTCCGGACCGCCGACCTGGCCGGCGCCGTGCGGCGCCTGTCCGACCATCACGAGGCGCTGCGCCTGGCGGGCGGACCCGAGGGGCTGCGCGTGCGCCCGCCGGGCGTGCCCGTCCCCGACCCGGTCGCCGTGGACACCTCCGCCCTGACCGGCGCCGCGTTCGCCGACGTGGTCGAGGAGCAGGCGGACCGGGCGCGACGCGCGCTGAGCCCGGCCGAGGGGCGGATGGTCGCGGCGGTCCACTTCGACCGCGGCCCCGCCCGTCCCGGCGCCCTCCTGCTCGCGATCCACCACTACGCCGTGGACGGGGTGTCCTGGCGCATCCTGCTGCCCGACCTGGCCGTCGCCGTCGACCGCCCGGGAGGACCGCTGCCCCCGGTCCGGACGGAGCTGCGCCGGTGGGCCGAGCACCTGTGCGCCGGGGCCGCCGCCCACCGCGCGGAACTGGCCCACTGGGTCGACGCGCTCCGCGACGCGCCCCCGCGGCGCCTCGACCCCGCGCTGGACCGGCACGCCACCGCCGGGCGCAGGCGCGACCGCCTGTCCACCGCCACCACGACCGCACTGCTGGGGGACGTCACCCGCGCTTTCCACGCGGGCGTCGACGAGGTGCTGCTCACCGCGTTCGCTGTCGCGGTGCGGCTCTGGCGCGGCACCCCCGACCCGGTGCTGGTCGACGTGGAGGGCCACGGCAGGCAGGACGGCGACCTGGACCGCACCGTCGGCTGGTTGACCTCGCTGTACCCGGTGCGGCTGGACGCCGGACCGGTGCGCGCCGGCGACCTCGCGGGCGGGCGGGCGCTCGACCGCGCGCTCAAGCGCGTCAAGGAGCAGCTGCGCGCGGTGCCGGGCCGGGGCGTCGGCCACGGCGTGCTGCGCCACCTCGACGACGAGGGACGGGCGGCGCTCGTTCCCCTGGGCACACCTCCGCTGGGCGTGAACTACCTCGGCAGGCTGGCGGCCGACGGCGGCCGGGACTGGGACGTGCTGCCCGCGTTGGCGGGCGTCGGCGGACGCGCGCACGAGGACCTGCCGCTCCCGCACGAGATCGACCTGGACGTGGTGGTCTTCGACGGCCCGGACGGTCCCGAGCTGGACAGCACGTGGACCTGGGCCGCGCGGCTGGTGACCGAACCCGACGTCGCCGAGCTGTCCGGGCTGTTCCACGCGGTGCTCGACGGCCTCGCCGCCCTGGTGCGGCTGCCCGGCGCGGGCGGGCGCACCCCGTCCGACCTGCCGCTGGTCCGGCTGACCCAGGCCGACGTCGACCGGCTCGCCGACGCGCAGGACGTGCTGCCCCTGACCCCGATGCAGGAAGGGCTGCTGTTCCACCGCGCGTCCGTGGGCGCCGACGCCGACGTCTACACGACCCAGGTCCACCTGGACCTGGTGGGGGAGCTGGACGCCGAGCGGCCGGGCGCCGCGCTCGCCCGCCTGCTCGACCAGCACCCCAACCTGCGGGCGGGCCTGCGGCACGCCGACCTGTCCACGCCCGTGGCGGCCGTGCCGGCGGCGGTGGGGGCGAGGTGGCGGGTGGTCGACCTGACCGCCACGCCCGAACCCGACCGCGCACGCGCCGTGGAGGCGGTGACCGAGGAGGAGCGCGGCGCGCCGTTCGACCTGGCCGACCCGCCGCTGTTGCGAGGCGCCCTGCTCAGGTCGGGCGTCGACCGGCACCGGCTCGTGCTCACCGCCCACCACGCCGTGCTCGACGGCTGGTCCACGGCGCTCGTCGTGCGGGCGCTGCTCGCCGCGTGCGCCGGGCGGGAACCCGACCCCGCGCCGCCCTACCGGGCCTACCTGCGGTGGCGGGCCGAGCAGGACGCCGAGGCAGCCGCCGCCGCGTGGCGGGACGCGCTCGCGGACCTCGACGGGCCGACCCTCGTCGGCGAGCCGGGCGTGGTCGCCGCCGCACCGCCCCGACCCCTGCGGTTCGCGCTCGACGCGGCGACGACCGCCGCGCTGACCGAGCTTGCGCGCGCCGAGGGCGTCACCGTCAGCACCGCGGTCCAGCTCGCCTGGGCGCTGGTGCTCGGCGCGCTGACCGGCAGAACCGACGTCTTGTTCGGCGCCGTCGTGTCCGGCAGGCCCGCCGACGTGCCCGGCGTGCGGGACATGATCGGCCTGTTCGTCGAGACCGTGCCGGTGAGGTTCCGGCTGCGCCCCGGTGCCCGCGCCGCCGACCTGCTCGCCGAGGCGCACCGCGACCAGGCCGCGCTGCTGGACCACCACCACCTGGGCACCGCCGGGATCCAGCGGGCCGCGGGCCTCGGGGAGCTGTTCGACACGTCCGTGGTGTTCGAGAACTACCCGGTTGACGCCGAGGGACCCGCCGCGGCCGCCGGGTTGCGGATCGAGGCGGTCGGTGGGCACGACGCGACGCACCACGCGCTGGGCCTCGCGGTCACTCCAGGCCCCCGGCTGGAGTTCCGCCTCGACGCCCGGCCGGACGCCGTCGACGACGAGCGGGCCCGCGCCGTGGCCGGGCTGTTGCTGCGGGCCCTGCGCGCGATCGCCGGGCGGGAGCGCGTCCGGCCCTCCGAACTCGTGCTCCCGCAGGAGCCCTCCGCGTCGACCCCGCCGCGCGCCGGTGGCACCGTGCTCGACCTGTTCGCGGCACGGGTGGCCGCCGCGCCCCACGCCCCGGCGGTGTTCTCCGACTCGGGCGTCCTCTCCTACGCGGACCTCGACGGGCGCGCCAACCACCTGGCGGCGGAACTGGTGGGGCGGGGCGTGGACGCGGAGGACGTCGTCGCGCTCGTCCTCCCGCGCGGCGAGCTGTTCCCCGTCGCGGTGCTGGCGGTCCTCAAAGCGGGTGCCGCCTACCTGCCCGTCGACCCCGACCACCCCACCGCGCGCGTCCTCCAGGTGCTCGCCGACGCCCAGCCGGCGCTCGTGCTCGGCACCGCCGAACTCGCGGCCGGGCTGCCGCACGACCGGCTCGTGCTGCTCGACGGCGCCGAGCGCGCGGGGCGCCGCGACCGCGGCCCCGACGTGGCGGTCCGGCCGGACGCGGCGGCCTACGTCATCCTCACCTCCGGGTCCACCGGCGCGCCCAAGGGCGTGGTGGTCCCGCACCGGGGCGTCCCGAACCTGGCGCTGGCACAGGCCGACCGCCTCGGGATCGGGCCGTCGTCGCGGGTGCTCCAGGTGGCGTCGCCCGGTTTCGACGCGGCGGTGGCCGAACTGTGGACCGCCCTGGCGACCGGGGCCGCCGCGGTGTTCCTCGACCGGGACCGGGTGGCGCCCGGCGCGCCGCTGGCCCGCGCGCTGGCCGGGTTCGCCGTCACCCACGTCACGCTGACCCCGTCGGTGCTCGCCGCCGTGTCCGAGGACGAGGTGCCCGCCGGGGTCGTGCTCGTGGTCGCGGGGGAGGAGTGCCCGGCGGCGCTGGTCGAGCGGTGGTCGGCCGACCACGTGGTGGTCAACGCGTACGGGCCCGCCGAGGCCACCGTGTGCGCCACCATGAGCGAGCCGCTGCGCGGCGCGGTCGTCCCGCCGCTGGGCGAAGCGATCGACGGCGTCGGCGTGCGGGTCCTCGACGCCTGGCTGCGCCCGGTGCCGCGTGGCGCCGCGGGTGAGCTGTACGTGTCGGGCGCGGGCCTGGCCCGCGGCTACTCGCGCCGCCCGGACCTGACCGCGCAGCGCTTCGTCGCCTGCCCCGACGGACCTCCCGGCGCCCGCATGTACCGC
Organism: Actinosynnema sp. NPDC059797; assembly: GCF_042732085.1. Classification (NCBI taxonomy): domain Bacteria; kingdom Bacillati; phylum Actinomycetota; class Actinomycetes; order Pseudonocardiales; family Pseudonocardiaceae; genus Actinosynnema; species Actinosynnema sp. NPDC059797. Next base: position 6,370 of record NZ_JBHWIE010000195.1, on the reverse strand, counting down.
ACCGGCGACGTGGTCCGGGTCGGCCACGACGGCGCGCTGCGCTACCTCGGCCGCGCCGACCGCCAGGTCAAGGTCCGCGGCGCCAGGGTGGAGCCCGCCGAGGTCGAAGCCGCGCTCGCCGCGCTGCCCGGTGTCCGGCGGGCCGTCGTGGTGGTGCGCCCGGACCTCGCCGGCGCGCCCTCGTTGGTGGGGTACGTCGTGCGCGACACCGACGCGGTCGGGGACCCGCGCGGCGCGCTGGCGGCGACGCTGCCCGCCCACCTCGTCCCCGCGGCGGTGGTCGACGTGGCCGGGTTCCCGGTCACGCCGAACGGCAAGCTCGACACCGCCGCGCTGCCGCCCCCGGCCGACCACGTCCCGACGGGCAGGGCACCGCGCACCCCCGGCGAGGCGGCGCTCTGCGACCTGTTCGCGGAGGTGCTCGGGGTGCCCGCCGTCGGCCCGGACGACGGGTTCTTCTCCCTGGGCGGCCACTCGCTGCTCGCCACCCGGCTGGTCGGCCGGGTGCGCACCGTGCTCGGGGTCGACCTGGGCGTGCGGCAGCTGTTCGACGCGTCGACACCGGCGGCGCTGGCGGCGTTCCTGCCCGGCGCGTCGGCCGCACGGACCCCGATCACCCGCCGGACGCGCCCCGACCGGGTCCCCGCCTCGCCCGCGCAACAGCGCCTGTGGTTCCTCGACCGCCTCGACGCGGGCGGCGCATACCACCTGTCCGCCGCGCTGCGGCTGTCGGGGCCGCTCGACGCCGCCGCGCTGGAGGCCGCGCTCGCCGACGTGACCACCCGCCACGAGGCGCTGCGCACGGTCCTCGACCACGACGCCGACGGGCCGTACCAGAGGCTGCTGGCCGACGCCCGACCGGACCTCGCGGTCCGCAGGTGCGACCCGGACGACCTCGGGGACCTGCTCGCAGACCTGGTCGCCAGGCCGTTCGACCTGGCCGCGGACCTCCCGCTGCGCGCCGCCCTCGTCGACGCGGGCGGCGGCGGCCACGTCATGCTGCTGGTGCTCCACCACGCCGCCGCCGACGGGTGGTCGCTGCGGCCCCTGCTGCGCGACCTCGACACCGCCTACACCGCCCGCCTCGCCGGGCGGTCCCCCGCCTGGGCGCCGCTGCCGGTGCAGTACGCCGACCACACCCTGTGGCAGCTCGACGGCCTCGGGGACGAGGACGACCGGGACAGCCCGATCGCGGTCCAGCTCGCGCACTGGCGCTCGGTCCTGGCCGGGCTGCCGCCCGAGCTGCCGCTGCCCACCGACCGCCCGCGGCCCGCCACCCCGTCCCACCGCGGCGGCGCCGTCCCGTTCTCCCTGGACCGCGCGGACCACGAGGCGGTGCGCGCGCTGGCCCGCGACCACGGCGCCACGGTGTTCATGGTCGCGCACGCCGCCCTGGCCGCCCTGCTCACCAGGGTCGGCGCGGGCACGGACATCCCCATCGGGACCCCGGTGGCCGGGCGCGCGGACCCCGCCGTCGAAGACCTCGTCGGGTTCTTCGTCAACACCCTGGTGCTGCGCGTCGACACCGGCGGCGACCCGACGTTCGCGGACCTCCTGGCCCGCGTGCGGGCGGCCGACCTGGACGCCTACGCCCACCAGGACGTGCCCTTCGAACGGCTGGTCGAGGTGCTGAACCCGCCGAGGTCCACCGCCCGCCACCCCCTGTGCCAGGTGGTGCTGACCGTCAACGACCCCGAGCACGTCGGCCCGCCGGCCCGCTTCGGCGGGCACGCGGCGGCGGCCGAGCCGGTCCGGTCGGACTCGGCGAAGTTCGACCTGGTGCTCACCCTGGCCGAACGGCCCGGCGGCGGGGTCGACGGCGAACTGGAGTTCGCCCACGACCTGTTCGACCCCGGCTCGGCGCGGCGGCTGGTGGAGCGATTCCTCCTGCTGCTGCGGGGCGCCGTCGCCGATCCGCACCGCCGCGTCAGCGCCGTGGACCTGCTGTCCGCGGCCGAGCGCCGTGCCCTGCTCGCCCCGCCCTCGCGGATCGCCGAGCCCGACGTGTTGCCCGAGCTGTTCGCCCGGCTGGCCGCCCGCCGCGGCGACGCCACCGCGATCACCGACGGCGCCGTGCGGCTGTCCTACGCCGAGTTGGACCGCCGCTCCGACCGGTTGGCCCGGCTGCTCGCGGCCCGCGGCGCCCGCCCGGAGGCCGTGGTGGCGGTGGCCCTGCCCCGGTCGGCCGACCTGGTGGTGGCGCTGCTCGCGGTGCTCAAGGCGGGCGCGGCCTACCTGCCGCTCGACCTGGACCACCCGCCCGCCCGGCTGGCGGCCGTGCTCCACCAGGCCGACCCGCTCCTGGTGGTGACGGACGCGGCCTCCCGCCCGCTGCTGCCGGGGGGCCTGCCGTCGCTGCTGGTCGACGAGCCGGGAGGGGCGGAGGGGGAGCTGGTGCGGCCCCACCCCGACCACCCCGCCTACGTGATCTTCACCTCCGGCTCGACCGGAACGCCCAAGGGCGTCGTCGTGCCGCACGCCAACGTGGTCCGCCTGCTCCGCGCCACCGCCGACGACTTCGGCCTCACCGACACCGACGTGTGGACCTGGTTCCACTCCGCCGCGTTCGACTTCTCGGTGTGGGAGATCTGGGGCGCGCTGCTCACCGGCGGCAGGGTCGTCGTCGTGCCGCGCGGCACGAGCCGCTCGCCCGGCGACTTCCGGCGGCTCGTCGCCGAGGAGGGCGTGACGGTGCTGAGCCAGACGCCGTCCGCCTTCGACCAGTTCGCGGCCGAGGAGGGGGCCGGCGCCCGGCTCGCGGTCAGGCTGGTCGTCTTCGGCGGCGAGGCACTGGCCTTCGACCGGCTCGCCACCTGGTGGCGGGCCCACGGCACGGCGGCCCGCCTGGTCAACATGTACGGGATCACCGAGACGACCGTCCACGTCACCGCCCGGGACCTCGCGCCGACCGACGTCGGACCGGCCAGCCTGGTCGGCCGCCCCCTGCCGCACCTGGGGACCGCCGTGCTCGGCCCCGCCCTCGAACCGGTGCCGCCGGGGACGGCGGGCGAGCTGTACGTGACCGGGGCCGGGGTCGCCCGCGGCTACCTCGGCCGCCCGGACCTCACCGCCCACCGCTTCGTGGCGGACCCGCACGGGTCGCCGGGCGCCCGCATGTACCGCACCGGCGACCTGGCCCGCTGGACCGCCGACGGCGAGCTGGAGTACCTCGGCCGCGTCGACGACCAGGTGCAGCTGCGGGGCTTCCGGGTCGAACCCGGCGAGGTCGCCGCCGTGCTGGGCGCCCACCCGGAGGTGGCCGCGGCGACGGCCGTGGTCCGGGAGGACCGGCCGGGCGACCCCCGGCTGGTCGCCTACGCGGTGCCGCGCGGACCCGCGCCGCGCCCGGCCGACCTGCGCGCGCACCTGGCCGCCGCGCTGCCCGAGCACATGGTGCCTTCCGCCGTGGTGGTGCTCGACGCGCTGCCGCTCACCGCCAACGGCAAGCTGGACCGCGCCGCGCTGCCCGCGCCCGCTCGCACCGCCGCGCCCGCCGACCGGGGGGCTCGGGACCCGCGCGAGCGGATCCTGTGCGGCCTGTTCGCCGAGGTGCTGGGCCTGGACGAGGTCGGGGCCCACGGCGGTTTCTTCGAGCTGGGCGGCCACTCGCTGCTGGCGACCCGCCTGGTCAACCGGGTGCGCGCCACCCTGCGCGTCGACCTGTCGGTGAGCGACCTGTTCGACGCGCCCACCCCCGCCGGGCTCACCGCGCGCCTGGTCGGCGCGGGCGGGGCCCGGCCCGCCCTGTCCGCCGGCCCCCGCCCGGAACGGCTCCCGCTGTCCGCGGCCCAGCGGCGGATGTGGTTCCTGCACCAGTTCGGCGGGCCCGCCGCGAGCTACCACGTGCCGGTCGCCGTCCGGCTGGCCGGCGCCCTCGACCTGCCCGCCCTGCGCGCCGCACTGGCCGACGTCGCCGCCAGGCACGAGGTGCTGCGCACGACCTTCCCCGAGGACGCGGAAGGGCCGCACCAGCTCGTGTCCGGGACCGGCGCGCCCGTGCTGACCGTGCTCGGCACCACGACCGAACGGCTCGACCACGACCTGACCCGGGAGGCGCTCGCCCCGTTCGACCTGGCGCGCGACCTGCCGCTGCGGGCGACGCTCCTCCGGCTGTCCGAAGCGGACAACGTGCTGCTGCTGGTGCTGCACCACATCGCCGTCGACGGCTGGTCCCTCGGTCCGCTCTCCCGGGACCTCGTCACGGCGTACCGCGCCCGGCGGGACGGCGGCGCACCGGCGTGGGGGGTGCTGCCCGTGCAGTACGCCGACCACGCGCTCCGGGAGGCCGCCCTCCTGGGCGAGGAGGACGACCCGACGTCGCCGTCGGCCCGGCAGGTCGAGCACTGGCGGGCACGGCTGGCGGGCATGCCGGAGGAGACCGCCCTGCCGCTGGACCGGTCCCGCGCCGCCGAGCGGTCACCCCGGGCCGACACGGTCGGGTTCACGCTCGACCCCGAGGTGCACGCCCGCGTCGAGGCCTTGGCCCGCGCCCGCGGCGTGACCGCGTTCATGGTCGTGCACGCCGCCGTCGCCGTGCTGCTCTCCCGCCACGGCGCGGGGACCGACGTCGCGATCGCGGTCCCGGTGGCCGGCCGGTCGGAGGCGGTGGTCGAGGACCTGGTGGGGCTCTTCGCCAACACCCTGGTCCTGCGCGCCGACCTGTCGGGCGACCCGGGGTTCGGGGCGTTGCTCGACCGGGTCCGCGCGACCGACCTGGAGGCCTACGACCACCAGGACGTGCCGTTCGAGCGCCTGGTGGACCTGCTGGCGCCGCAGCGGTCCACCGCCCGCCACCCGCTGTGCCAGGTGGTGCTGACCGTGGAGGAGGACGGCGAGCACCACGCGACCGCGGACGCGTTCGGCGAGGTGCCGGGCCTCACGGCGGCGCCCGTGGTCGTGCGCGCCGGCACCGCGGTGTTCGACCTGGCCTTCGCCCTCGCCCGCAGGTCGGGGGAGGGCGGGGGGCCCGCGGGGTACGACGGGGTGCTGCGCTACGCCACGGACCTGTTCGACCGGGCCACCGCCATCGCCCTGGCCGGGCGGCTGGTCCGCCTGATCACCGCCGCCACCGCCGATCCCGACCGCCCGGTCACCGACCTGGACCTGCGCACGGACGAGGACCGCGAGCTGCTCGCGGCCTGGGCGGGCGCGCACCGCCCCGGCGCCGAGGCGGCCCGTTCGCTGCCGGCCGCCTTCCACGCCGGTGCCCGGCTCCACCCGGGTCGGGTCGCGCTGCGAGCCGGGTCGCGGGTGGTCACCTACGGCGACCTGGCCGCCAGGGCCGCGGCCGTGGCGCACGCGCTGCGCGCCGCGGGCGTCGGCGTGGAGGACCGGGTGCTGCTGGCCGTGGACCGCTCACCGGAGGCCGTCGTCGCGCTCCTCGGCGTGCTGGCCGCGGGGGCCGCCTACGTCCCGGTGCACGAGGGCGCGCCGCCCGCGGCGGTGCGGTTCGCGGCGGGGGCGACCGGGGCCGCGGCCGTGGTGGTCGACCACGCCCACGCGGGGGTCGCGGACCTCCTCGGGTTGCCCGCGATCACCGTCGACGCGGACGACACCGCGCGTGAGGTCGCCCGCGTCGACCTCACCGCCGGACCGGACGCCCTCGCCTACGTGATGCAGACCTCGGGGTCGACCGGTGTGCCCAAGGGGGTCGCGGTCACCCACCGCGCGGTCCTGGAACTGGCAGCCGACAGCCGCTGGCGCGGCGAGGCGCACCGCAGGGTCCTGCTGCACTCGCCGCTGGCCTTCGACGCCTCCACGTACGAGCTCTGGGTGCCGCTGCTGTCGGGTGGCGAGGTCGTCGTGGCGCCGCCCGGCGAGCTGGACGTCGCCACGCTGCGGGCGGTCGTCGCCGAGCACCGGGTGACCGCGCTGTGGCTCACCGCCGCAGTGTTCCAGCTCGTCGCCCACGAGGAGCCGGACTGCCTCGCGGGGGTGGCCGAGCTGTGGACCGGGGGCGACGTGGTCCCCGCCGAAGCGGTGCGGCGGGTGCGCGACCGCTTCCCCGCCCTGACCGTCGTCGACGGCTACGGACCGACCGAGACCACCACCTTCGCCAGCTCGCACGCGCTCCGGCCCGGTGACCCGCACCCGACCGCGGTGCCGATCGGCGTCCCGCTCGACGGTGTCGTGCTGCGGGTCCTCGACGCCCGGCTGCGGCCCGTGCCGCCCGGTGTGGTCGGCGAGCTGTACATCGCGGGCTCGGGGCTGGCCCGCGGTTACCTGGGGCTGCCCGGTCTCACCGCGGAGCGGTTCGTCGCCGACCCCGGCGGCCCGCCCGGCTCGCGCGCGTACCGCAGCGGTGACCTGGTGTGCCTGCGGGACGGGGTGCTGCACTACGTCCGGCGCGGCGACGACCAGGTGAAGCCTG
>NZ_JBHWIE010000194.1:0-14040 GCF_042732085.1 Actinosynnema sp. NPDC059797 | reverse complement strand
GGCCGCGTTCCAGCCGCGACGCCCGCACCGCGTCCTTCACCGCCAGGAACACGCTGGTCGCCAGGACCAGCGGCGGTTCGCCGACCTCCTTGGACGACAGCACGTCGGCCGGGTTGTCCGGCACGTCGGCGAGGTCGCGCGGGAACAGGTGGGTGTTGAACTCCAGCGGGATCGTGGTGACCGCCGGCGGCTTGTACCGCCAGGTGTTCACGGTGTTCAGCCGGCCCTCGTCCGGCCTGCCGGCCGGCTCGAACACCAGGTCCTCGGTCAGCACGTACCCGATGCCCTGCACGAACGCGCCCTCCACCTGGCCGATGTCGAGCGCCGGGTTCAGGCTCCACCCGATGTCGTAGGCGAGGTCGGAGCTGAGCACCTTGACCTCGCCGGTGAGGACGTCCACCTCGACGGTCGAGCACGCGGCCGAGTAGGTGAAGCCGCAGAACGAGTCGACCGCCCCGCCGGGCGGGGCCGTGCGGTCCACCTCGATGCCGGGGATGTCCCGCTGCTCCTCCACGGACTTGAAGGTCAGCGCCGGCACCGGGGTCTCACCGCCTGCTATCCGCGCGGTGAACGACACCGTCAGGTCCACCCGGTGCTGGTAGGCGACCTGAACCAGGTTCTGCCAGATCAGCCGGGGTGTGTTGGTGACCGGGTTGATCACCGGCGTGGCCCAGCCCTGCTTGCCGTGGTTCCAGAAGTCGATCTGGTTGGTGGCGCACCACTCCGGGCCCTTCTCCTCCAGCATCCGGTAGCCGAACTCGGTCAGCCGGCCGCGCAGCCGCTCGCACGCCTGCTTGACCGCCTCGGCGCTGTAGGTGGTGCCGGTCGACGCGCCGGTGCTGGTCGGGTTGGGCGTGACACCGGTGTTCGGGCCGTTGACGCGCAGCAGGTCGAACGGCACGTTGAGCACGTAGGAGGCGACCTGCTCGACCCGGGTGGTCAGGCCCTGCCCCATCTCGACGCCGCCCTGGTGGATCACCACGCTGCCGTCGCCGGAGTACACCGCGACGTAGGCCGCCGCCTGTTCCAACTGGGTGAGGTTGTAGCCGGAACCGTACTTGACGGGCATCATCGCGATGCCGCGCTTGCGCCACTTGTTGCGCCGGTTGAACTCCAGCACGTCGGCCTTGCGGGCGTCGTAGCCGCACTTCTCCCGCAGGTAGCCCCAGACCTCGCGCATGTAGCAGTAGGACAGCGCCTGGCCGAACGGGGTCACGTCGCCGCGCCGGTAGAGGTTGGTCTCGCGGACGTCGGTCGGGTCGAGCCCGGCGGCGAACGCGGCGTCGTCGATCGCGTTCTCGGTGACGAGCTTGCCCTGGATGTCGCCGAACGCGCGGAACGCGGTGCTGGGCGCCTTGGTGGTCCGGCAGACGTCGATCGCGCTCCGGAAGTTGGCGACCCGGTAGGCGTTGTCGGCCCGCAGCTGGATGCAGTTGGTGACGATGAACGAGCAGTCGTAGAACGCGCCGCCGTCGGCCCACATCGAGACGTCCACGCCGTGCAGGACGCCGGTCTCGGGGTCGATGGCCACCTGGTACTGCCCGAGGACGGCGTGCCGCTTGCCGATCATCCCGGTGTCCGAGTCGCGCGGCAGGACCAGCCGCACCGGGCGGTTCACCGCGTTGGCCGCGACGATCGCCGGTCCGACCACGAACCTGGCCTGCTCGGTCTTGCCGCCGAAGCCGCCGCCGACCTGCGGCACCTCCACCTGGATGCGGTGGTACTCGACCCCGAGCGCCATCGCGGCCGTCTGGTGCATCTCCATCGGGCTCTGGGTGGACGGGACGACGCGCCAGCGGTCGCCGTCCAGCGGCTCGACCACGCAGGCCTGGGTCTCCATGTAGAAGTGCGCCTGGCCGCCGGTCGACTGGGCGCCCGAGACCACGACGCACTCGACGCCGCCGATGGTCCTGGTGGTGCGGCCGGTGCCCCGGTCCAGCGGGTCCCGCTCCTCCGCCCAGGACAGGTCGCTGCCCGGGCGCGTGATGCGCCAGATGTGCGAGTTGAAGTTCGCCGACTTCGGGTAGTCGGGGAACACGCTGCCCAGCCGCAGCGCGTGCTCGATGTCCAGCACGGGTTCGCGCCACTGCTCCGGCCACTGGTGGACCTCGGTGTAGGCGACGCAGTCCCGGGTGACGTGGCGGGCGATGGCCTCGGCCTCGTGCTCGGTCTCCGCGACGACCAGCGCGATGGCCTGCCCGACGTAGCCGACCTGCTCGACCGCGAGCAGCGGCTGGTCGCCGCCCATGCCCTGGAGGTTGATGCCCTCGGCGGGCACCTGCTCGTGCGTGACCAGCTCGACGAAGCCGGGCCGGGTGCGCGCCAGGTGCTCGGCCAGCTCCTGCCGGCCGACGGGCCGGCCGTCGGGCAGCGTGAAGTGGTAGTTGGCCGGCGCGACGCGGCTCTGGACGAACGCGGCGTTGACCGTGCGGGGCGGCACCGGCGCCTCGTGGGTGTACCGGACCTGTCCACTGGCCTGGTAGAAGGCCATCAGCTTGATGTAGGGCTGGGAGACCGGGGCCTTCCAGTCCTGGATCGCGTAGGTCTGCACGCCGCCGCTGATCGGCCAGCTGCCCCACTTCTCGACGCCCGCCGACCGCTCGGTCTCCGGCACCGAGTCCGGCGCGACCTCCAGCAGGGCGTTGACCACGGCCTTGTAGAGGAAGGAGGTGGCCAGCTGCACCCGGTACTCGTCGGTGATGCCCTCCCACTCGACCGACGACATCCGGTCGTGCCACCGGGCCAGTTCGGCGGTGACCTCCTCGCGCAGGACCCGGGCGATCCGGGGGAACCCCGCGAGCGTGAGGTCCGAGCCGCGCAGCGCGGCCTCGGTGCGGGCGGGGCGCCACGGGTGGGGCGCGATGCCGCCGAACACGATGACGGCTTCCTCGACCTCGATCCAGCCCAGGCGCAGCACGGTGGTGGCGTTGACCAGCGAGTGCGCGTTGACGTCCCGCAGCGCGACCTTCTGCGCGAGCACCAGGTCCCCCACCGGCAGCGACGGCAGGTGGTAGGTGAGGATCACCATCCCGCTCGTCAGCGCGGGGTCGGCGGCGGCGCGGTCGACCAGCTCGGCGAGGGGCAGCCGCCGCGGCTCCTCGTCGTCCCGCGCCCACCACACCGTCACCTCGGCGCCGACCGCGACCAGCGCGGTCAGCAGGTCGGAGGGGAACGGCTCGCCCTCGTGGACGTGGTCGAGCACCAGCGCGGTGTTGCCGGCGAGCGTGGCGGCGTTGCGCACGATGGTCCCCGCGGTCCGGCGGGCCATGAACCGCAGCGCGTCGAAACCGACGTTCCCGCGCGGGGCGCGGTTCTCGTGGAGGTCGTCGATCAGCTCGATCAGCTCGCTGTAGGTGGTCGACGCGCCGACGTCGACCCACCCGTGGCGGACCGAGGTGCCGCGCAGCTCGGGCACCAGCCGGATGTCGATCAGCACGTCGGCGTCGCGCACCTCGTCCGGGTAGATGCCGTAGGAGGTGTTGCCGTTGACCATGCGGGTGCGCTCGCCGGGGTGCTCGCGCAGGAGCGCGCCCAGCTCCGCCAGGGTGGCCGGCCGCGCCCAGGTCCGCCCGTTCGCCTCGAACCGGGTCGACCGCGTCACCAGCCGGTCGGCCGGGGGCAGCGGGACCTTCGGCCGGGCGGCCGGGGCGAGCGCGGACAGTGCCTCCTCGGGCAGGCACTTCATCCGGTTCTCCTCGTCCTCGGCGGTCCAGTCCTCGGCGAAGGTGCCCATGCCGGTCAGGATGGGCCGGTAGCCGGTGCACCGGCACAGGTTGCCGTCGAAGACCTCCTGGACCTCCCGCTTGGTCGGCCGCGGGCGGTTCTCCAGCAGCGCGCACATGTTCATGACGAACCCGGTCGTGCAGTAGCCGCACTGGGTGCCGTTGTTCATGGCGAGCCGGTGCGCCACCGGGTTCATCCCCTCCGGCGGCACGTCGTCGGAGGCGGCGCCCGTCGGTGAGCCGGTGCCGGCGTCGGGAGCGGTGCCGGTGGCCGTGTCGGGGGCGGTGTCGCTCGGTGCGCCCGGGGCCGCGGCGGCCCCCAGCACCCGCGCGGCCTCGGTCCGGGCCCTGTCGCGCGCCCGGCTCGCCTCCTGCGCCGCCTTCGCCTCCTCCCGGGTGACGTGGGTGGCCGGCGCGGCCGCGCGCGAGTAGGCGAGCTGGTGCGCCAGGTGTTCCGGAGCGGGCCTGGTGGCGCCTCCGGTGCCCTCGATCGTGGTCACCGACAACCCGTCGAGGGCGCAGACCGGCCGCAGGCACGAGTTGATCGCCCGGTGCGTCGACCCGCCGCTCTCGGCGTCGTGCGAGGACAGGATCACCGTGCACGCGCCGCAGCCGCCCTGCCCACAGCCCTTCTTGGCGCCGGTGAGCCCCACGTCCGGAGAGCGGAGGTAGTCGATCAGCAACAGGTCCGGCGGCGGATTTTCGATCTTCACCAATTCGCCGTTGAGGAAGAACGAGACGCTGTGGGTCACGACACCTCAATTTATTCCGATTCGACGCTTTGTCCAGACCTGACATTTTTGCGGAAACACCGAAGGTGACCGATTGATCTTTTCTCGTGTCAAATTCCTACTTTTGTGGAGAATATTTGGACGGGTCGGTCACCCTTCGGAGTCAATAGTGGGCGAACGTCTCCCCGAGGTCACGAACGTGTAGGAACCGAACGGGATGCGCAGTGGATCTCCGGCCCGGCGGACCGCGATTACCGGCGACTCCCGTGCACCCCGCCCGGCGCCGACGACGCCGAGTCCACCCGCACCATCCACCGCGCCCTCGACCTCGGCGTCACGCTCATCGACACCGCCGAGGTCTACGGGCCCTGCACGAACGAGGAACTGGTCGGCCGGGCGCTCAAGGGCCGCCGCGACCAGGTCGTGCTGGCCACGAAGTTCGGCCTGATCTCCCACGTCGGCGGAGAGCCGGGGAAACCCGACAGCAGCCCGGCGAACGTCCGCGCCGCCGTCGAGGGGTCGCTCGAGCGACTGGGCACCGACCGCATCGACCTGTGCTACCAGCACCGCGTCGACCCGGGCACGCCGATCGAGGACACCGTGGGCGCCGTGGCCGAGCTGGTGGCCGAGGGCAAGGTGCGCCACGTCGGGCTGTCCGAGGCCGGGGTCGCCACGATCCGCCGCGCCCACGCCGTGCACCCGATCGCCGCGGTGCAGTCGGAGTACTCGCTGTGGACCCGCGACCCCGAGGACGCGGTGCTGCCGCTGCTGCGCGAACTGGGCATCGGCTTCGTGCCCTGCTCGCCGCTGGGCCGCGGGTTCCTCACCGGCGCGATCCGCTCCCCGGAGCAGTTCGCCGCCGACGACTTCCGCGCCACCAACCCGCGCTTCACCGGCGAGAACTTCCAGCGCAACCTGACCATCGCCGACGAGGTCGGGGCGATCGCCGCCCGGGTCGGCGCCACGCCCGCGCAGGTCGCCATCGCGTGGCTGCTGACCAAGGGCCACGACGTCGTCCCGATCCCGGGCACCAAGCGCGTGGCCCGCCTGGAGGAGAACGTCGCCGCCGACGGCGTCGAACTCACCCCGGAGCAGGTCGCCGCGCTGGACGGCCTCACCCCGCCGTCCGGCGAGCACCACGACGAAGCGCAGATGCGGCTGATCGACCGGTGACCGGGCGACCGGCAGCCCGGGAGGGAGCACCCGCGCGGCGTGCCGACCGCGGGAAAACTTTCGCTCCACCGCCGCGAAACATAGGATGGCGCGGCACCGGGTCCGTGCGCCGACGACGGCGGGACCCGACCAGGGCAGCCCGGACGGCTGTGACGCGGACGCCTGTCGCGGCGGCGCGCGCGGTCGGGTCGGGCGGCCGCGCGGACGCGTCAGCGAGGGGAGCGGTGGCTTGTCGCACACCGAGTCGGGCGAAGCGGCGGTTGACCGGGAACACGCGCGGGGTGGTTCGTCCAGGCCGGTGACGATCTCCTACATCGCGGAGACGGCCGGGGTGTCGGTGCCGACGGTGTCGAAGGTGCTCAACGGGCGGTCCGGGGTCTCGGCGGACACGCGGGCGCGCATCGAGGCGCTGATCGACGAGTACGGCTACCAGAAGTCCGGTTCGCCCAGCCGCAGCGCGATGGTGGACCTGGTGTTCGACGAGCTGGAGAGCATGTGGGGCGTCGAGATCATCCGCGGCGTGCAGCGGGCGGCTCGCAAGCACCGCGTCGGCGTCGTGCTGTCGGAGTTCGGCCCCCAGGGCAACGCCATCCGCTACTGGATCGACGACGCGCTCGACCGCCGGCCCGCCTGCGTGGTGACGGTCGCCCAGCTCTCGCAGGAGGAGCGTGACCGGCTGCGCGCGCGGGGCATCCCGTTCGTGGTGTTCGACCCGACGGTGGAGCTGCCCGACGACGTGCCGTTCGTGGGCGCGACGAACTGGACGGGCGGCCGGTCGGCCACGCGTCACCTGACCGGGCTGGGGCACCGCCGCATCGCCATGATCACCGGCCCGGACCACCTGCTGTGCTTCCGCGCCAGGCTCGACGGCTACCGCGCGGCGCTGGAGGCCGCCGGGCTGGCGGTGGACCCGGCGCTCGTGGCGCGCGCGGAGCCGACCCGGGAGGCCGGCCACCTCGCGGCCCGCGGGCTGCTGGGCCTGCCCGACCGCCCCACCGCGATCTTCGCGGGCAACGACCTCCAGGCGCTGGGGGTGTACCAGGCGGCGCGGGAGGCCGGGCTGCGGGTCCCGGACGACCTGAGCGTGGTGGGTTTCGACGACCTGCCGGTGGCCGCGCTGGTGGACCCGCCGCTGACCACCGTGCACCAGCCGCTGGTGGAGATGGCGGTGGCCGCGACCGAGCTGGCGCTGGCCCTCGGTCGCGGCGAGACGCCACCGCAGGTCGGGCTGGAGCTGGCGACCACCCTGACCGTCCGGCGGAGCACCGCCCCGCCCGCCGGGGCGTCGGGTCAGCGCCCGGCGTCGGAGAGCGCCTCGTCGTAGAACTCGCGGAGCCGGTCGCCGCCGGCCTTGCGCCACTGCCCGCCCAGGTCGTCGATCTCCGAGGTGTCGGACCGGCCGCGCAGGATGTCGGTGGTCCGGTCGGCGAACTGGGCGGACAGCTTGGAGAACTCCGGCGGCTCCTCGATGCGCAGGCCGAACGTGATCGGCTTGACCTGGCGCGGCCAGGACTCGACGTACCAGCGGTGCTGGTCCCGCACGAAGTCCGGGTACTGGGCGCTGACGATCGCCTCCGGTGGGCCGGCGGTGAACCCGTAGGTGAGGGTGATCTCCCTGCGGCCCAGGTCGTTGAGGTTCGGGGTGCCGTTGGCGTCACGCGTGCCGTGCGTGCCCTCGACGCCGTACTTGAGCAGGTGGTGCTCCTCGGTGCCGATGGGCGCGGCGGCGAAGTCGAACAGCCGCAGCAGTTCGCGGACGCGGTCGTCGGAGGCGTCCTCGCGGATGAAGGTGACCATCGAGGTGGGCGGTGCGACGGGGTAGGTGGGCTCGCCGCCGTCGTGGGCGAACAGGGGCAGCGCAGCCATCCTGAAGTCGGGGTTGAGGGGTCGCTGCTGCGCCATCTGCTCGGCCCACGCGCCCATGCCGCCCTGGTTGACCACCAGTTGGCCGCTCGCGAACAGTTCGTTGCTGCGGGTCCAGTTGCCGGCGACGATGTCGGGGTGCACGTAGCCCGCGTCGTAGAGGGAGCGGGTGAAGCGCACGGCCTCGGCGTACTCGGGGGTCTCGACCAGGTTGACGACCTTGCCGGAGGCGTCGCGGGACCAGTCGCCCCTGCTGCCGTGGGCGCGGACGATGGAGCGGAACACGTCGCCCAGCGCCCACCGGTTGTTGGCCGGGTCGTTCAGCTCGGCCGCCACCGCCCTGAACTCCTCGGCGGTCTTCGGCGGTCGGACGCCCAGCTCCTCGAAGATGTCGGGTCGGTAGAACAGGACCTCGGGGAACAACTGGGTGGGGAACGGTACGCCGTACAGGCGTCCGCCGTAGACGCCGGCGTGCCAGGAGTCGGTGGGGATGTTGGCCAGCAACGGGTAGTCCCCGACCTGGTCGCCGGTGAGGAAGTCGGTCAGGTCGCGGAACACCTCGCGGACGCCCTCGCCGAAGCGGGGCGGGATGGTGAAGGTCGGCACCACGGTCACGTCGGGCAGTTGCCGGGCCGCCATCAGCGCGGCCAGTTTCGCCTGGTAGTCGCTGCCGGCGACGGTCTCGAACCGCACCGTGCCGCCCAGCCGGGAGTTGACCGCGTCGTAGTAGGAGTTCTGCCCGAGACCGGGCGGGACGGGCCAGAAGGCGGGGGTCATGGCGGTGACCTCGCCGCCGTCGAGGACCTTGCCCTCCACGGCGGTGACGAGGTCGCGCGGGTAGGACAGGTAGCCGGGCACGGAGCCGCCCACGCCGGGCAGGTCCGGCTTGGCGAACTCCACCGGCGCGTGGGTGGGCAGCAGCTCCGCCAGCGCGTCGCCGTCGAGCGCGGTGCCGCTGTCGCGGGGAGCCGGCTCGCCGCACCCGACGAGCAGCGCGCCGCCGGCCGCCGCGGTCAAACTCAGGAAACCCCTGCGGTTCACGGACATGTCGTGGAGTCCTTCACCTGTTCCGGGCGGTCTCGACCGGTTCGTAGTCGAACCAGTCGAAGTGGAGGGTTCCGTGCGTGGCGTACATGCCGATGACCCGGCCGGTGAAGCCGCCGGCCACCTCGGTGGACAGGTAGCGCCCGTCCAGGGAGGCCAGCTCGATCAGGGCGCCGTCCGGCTGGACGACGCCGAGGGTCACCGCGTCGGGACCGGTCCGGGCGTCGGTCGGCGACAGGGTCTCGGCGATCGCGACCTCCAGGACGACCTCGCCCGGTCCGGCCGGCGCGGTGCCCACGAGGGAGCGCAGCGGTCCGATGCGCGCGTAGGCGTTGACCTGCCCGTCGTGCACCTCGACGGCGTAGTGGTGCCGTTCGTCCAGCCGCAGCGCCAGGCCGCCGCTGCCCCCACGCGGGTCGATCGCGGCGCGGGCGCGGCAGGACGGGTGCTGCTGGCGTCGGCCGACGAAGGTGACGTCGAGGTCGTCGAGCGAGCCGCCGCCGGCGCGGAGGGTGAGCCACCCGGGCCGGGCTTCGGTGGTGCACGATCCTTCGGGTCGGTGGCGCAGCGAGATCCACCGGGGGTCCAGGTCGGACTTGTCGAAGTCGTCCCGGACGGGCTCGGCGGACGGCGCGGCGGGTCCGGGGGACAGGTCGCCGACGACCGGCCACCCGCCGACCCACCGCACCGGGGCGAGGAAGGTCTCCCGGCCCAGCACGTGCCACCCGGGCGTGCCGCCTCGTGGCCGCACGCCGAGCAGCACCATCCACCACGAGCCGTCGGGCGCCTGGACGAGGTCGGCGTGCCCGGTGTTCTGCACCGGGTGGTCGGTGCCCCGGTGGGTCAGTACCGGGTTGTCCGGGCACGGTTCGAACGGGCCGTTGACCGAGGGGCCGCGGGCGATGGCGACGGCGTGGCCGCGTTCGGTGCCGCCCTCGGCGATCATCAGGTACCAGTGGTCGCCGATCCGGTACAGGTGCGGCGCCTCGGGGGCCTGGGCGCCCGGCGTGCCCGACCAGAGCCGGACGGGCTCGCCCAGGGTCTCGCCGGTCGTCGGGTCGATGCGGTGCTGCGTCACCCCGGCGACGGTGCACCAGCAGTTGCCCTCGGCGTCCCAGGCCAGATCGGGGTCGATGCCGTGGACGCCGGTCAGCGGCACCGGATCGGACCAGGGTCCCGCCGGGTCCTCGGCGTGGAACAGCAGGTTGCCGTCACCCGAGACGTTGGTGACGACCAGCCAGAACCGGCCGTCGTGGTGGCGCAGCGTCGGGGCGTAAATCCCGCCGGAGGACACCGTGCCCGCGGGCAGGCGCAACTGCTCCGGCCGGTCCAGCACGTTGCCCACCTGCACCCAGTCGACCAGGTCCCGGCTGTGGAAGATCGGGACGCCGGGGAAGTACTCGAAGCTGGAGCAGGCGAGGTAGTAGTCCTCGCCCACCCGGCAGACGCTCGGGTCGGGGTGGAACCCCGGGATGACCGGCCGGTTCATCTCACCGCTCTCCTGGTCGAGGACACCGTTGAAAGTTTCTTGGTCATAATCAGAAAGTTTTCTCAGGCCCGGGAGGGTATCGACCGGTGCCGGGGAGGTCAACGGCGTCGCTCACGGTGTGGAACCGAGGCGTCTCGGCGAGTCACCTGGCGATTGACGTCCCCCTGGCAGGTGCGTAGCATCCCGCGTTGGAAACTATCGCAGATTTGAAGAGAAACTTTCTCGATCGGTAGCGATGGAGCGCCCGGGCGCACGCAGCTCCGCCACACCGCCACCGCCCGCGACGTCGGTCACCACGGCGCCCTGGGCCGCCGGCACGACGAGGACCCACCTACAGCAAGGGACAGTGACGTCTTGAGCTCGCACGACCTCCGCAGAATTCCTCGGCGGCTCGGCGGGATCGCCGCCGCCCTGGCCGCGCTGCTGGCAACGGCGGTGGCCCCGGCCGCCGGTGCCCAAGCGGCCCCGGCCGCCGACGCGCGGGCCGCCACCGGCTGCCGCGTCGACTACGCCGTCCCGTCCCAGTGGCCGGGCGGCTTCACCGCCACCGTGCGCATCACCAACCTCGGCGACCCGATCAGCGGGTGGCGCCTGGGCTGGGCGTTCCCGTCCGGGCAGCGGGTCACCCAGGCGTGGAACGCCACGGTCACCTCCTCGGGTGACCAGGTAACCGCGGCCAACCCGGGCTACAACCCCTCCATCCCCACCGGCGCGACGGTCTCCTTCGGGTTCAACGGCTCGTGGACGGGCGGCAACACCGCCCCGACCGCGTTCACCCTCAACGGCGTCACCTGCACGGGGCGCGTCGGCGAGGAGCCGCAGCCCACCGACCCGATGGCGGTGGTGGCCGCGATGCAGCCCGGCTGGAACCTGGGCAACACCCTCGACGCGATCCCCGGCGAGACCTCGTGGGGCAACCCGCTCACCACCCGGGAGCACCTGCGGCACGTGCGCTCCCAGGGCTACAAGAGCATCCGGCTGCCGATCACCTGGAGCAACCACCACGGCCCCGCGCCGGACTACGCGATCGACCCGGCCTGGCTGGGCCGCGTCCGCGACATCGTGAACTGGTCCCTGGACGAGGGTCTCCACGTGCTGGTCAACCTGCACCACGACTCGTGGCAGTGGATCAACACCTACCCGACCGACCGCGCGAACGTGTCGGCCCGCTACCGGGCGCTGTGGACCCAGATCGCCACCGCGTTCCGCGACCACTCGTCGAAGCTGGTGTTCGAGAGCATCAACGAGCCGCAGTTCGCCGGCACCTCGGGTGCCGAGGAGGACGACCGGCTGCTGCACGAGCTGAACACCGAGTTCCACCGGGTCGTCCGGGGTTCGGGCGGCGGCAACGCCACCCGCCTGCTGGTGCTGCCCACCGTCCACACCAGCGCCGACCAGACCCGCCTGGACGCGCTGCTGGCCACCTACCAGCAGTTGCGCGACCCCAACATCGCCGCGACCGTCCACTTCTACGGCTTCTGGCCCTTCAGCGTGAACATCGCCGGGTTCACCCGCTTCAACGCCGAGGTCGAGCAGGACCTCGTCGGCACCTTCGACCGGGTGCACAACACGTTCGTGTCACGCGGCATCCCGGTCATCATCGGCGAGTGGGCGTTGCTCAACTACGACCACAACCGGCCCGGCGTCATCGAACGGGGCGAGTTCCTGAAGTTCGTCGAAGCGGTGGGGCACCACGCCCGCACCCGGCGGCTCACCACCATGATCTGGGACGCGGGCCAGTTCCTCAACCGCGCCGAGCTGCGCTGGCGTGACCAGGGCCTGCACGACGCGATCAAGTCGAGCTGGACCACCCGCTCCGGCACCGCCTCCGCCGACCGCGTCCACCTGCCCGGCAGCGGCGCCATCACCGCCAGGACGCTGACGTTGAACCTCAACGGCACCGCCTTCCAAGGGTTGCGGCACGGCGGCAGGGACCTGGTCGACGGCGCCGACTACACCGTGTCCGGCACCACCCTGACGCTCTCCGCGGCGGCCCTGACCCGACTCGCGGGCAACCGCGACCACGGCGTCAACGCCACCGTCGAGGCCCGCTTCTCCCAGGGCGTGCCGTGGCCGATCGACGTCATCACCTCCGACCCGCCCACGCACGCCGCCGCCACCGGCACGACCACCTCGTTCGCCATCCCCACCCGGTTCAACGGCGACCAGCTCGCCACCATGGAGGCGAGGTACGCCGACGGCAGCCCCGCCGGACCCGCCAAGTGGACCCCGTTCAAGGAGTTCTGGCAGCACTTCCAACCCGACTACGCCGCCGGGACCCTGATCCTCAAGCCGGAGTTCTTCGCCGAGGTGGACGACGGCCCGGTCACCCTCACGTTCCACTTCTGGAGCGGGGCGCAGACCACCTACCTCATCACCAAGTCCGGGACCGCGGTCACCGGCGCCGCCTGACCGGTGGGACGCCGACCGGACCGCTCACCGAGCCCGGTCCGGCACCCGAAGGGGGTGCGCCGCGGAGCGAGACCCGCTCCGCGGCGCAACCCCTGCGATCGCCCCCGCCGCCGCGGCCAAGATGTGGTCGCGGGAGGCGGCGACCTCGTCGCGCAGCGCGGCCAGGTCCACGTCCAGCAGCTCGCCGGCCCACTTGCGGACCCGGCCGCCGATCAGCACGGTGTCGACGTTGCGGGCGTCCGCGCCGAGCACGAGGGTGCCGACGGGGTCGTTGAGCGGCATGGTGTTGACCGCTTCGGCGGTGACCAGGACCAGGTCGGCCTGCTTGCCCGGGGTGAGCGAGCCGGTGGTGCGCCCCAGGCCGGTGGTGCGGGCGCCCTGGAGGGTGGCGAAGTCGAGCACGTCGGCGACGCCGATGCGGGAGGGCTGCCGGTCGGTGCCGTAGGCGCCCTCCACCGCGCGCATGTGCTGGATGGCGAGCAGGGCGCGCATCTGGGTGAACATGTCGCTGGACAGCGCCACTTCCACGTCGATGCTCAACCCCGGCCGGACGCCGACGGCCAGCGCCTCGTCCACGGCCGGCACGGCGGTCTCCAGGCCGATCTGGGCGTCCGAGGTGGGCGCCAGGGCCACGGTCGTGCCGGTGTCGCCGATGGCGCGCCACGCGTCCGCGGTCAGACCGGTGGCGTGGATCAGCGTCACGTCCGGGCCCAGCAGGCCCTGCCGCTCCCACTCCAGGATCGCGCGGGACGACGGTTCGCCGAACACGGCGTCCACGCTCACCCCGACGCCCAGCTCCCGGGCGTGCCGGGCGAGTTCGGGGCCGTAGGCCAGGCCGGGGCCCGCGACCTCGTCGGTGGCCAGGCACGCCAGGCGGAACGTGAGCCTGTCGTGGGCGTACCGCTCGCGCAGCCGGGCCAGGTCGGCGGGCCACTGGTGGTCCCAGGGCCCGAAGTGCGGCGCCATGGCGGCGTGCACGCCGCGGATCCCGGTGTCGCGCAGCGCCCGGACGGCGGCGTCGGAGTGCGCGGCGGTGCGGGAGTTGTGGGAGAAGTCGAGCATGGTGGTGATGCCCGAGTCGATCGCGGTGAGCGCCGCCAGCCGGGTGCCGGTGCCCATGTCCTCCGGTCGGTAGGCGGGTGCGTAGCCGAGCAGCGTGGACCTGACGTACGCGCCGAGGTCGTCGACGTCGGGCATGATGCGGCGCAGCTGCGCCTCCCAGGCGTGGCGGTGGGTGTCCACGAAACCGGGCGCGGCGATCATGCCCGTGGCGTCGACCACGACGGCGTCCCCGACGGGCAGCGAGCGCCCGACCGAGGCGATCGCCGAACCCTCGACCAGGACGTCGGCGCCGGCGAGGGTGCCCAGCAGCGGGTCTGCGGTCACGACGGTGGCGTTGCGGACCAGGACGCGCCGGCGCGGGTCGGACGCCGTGCGGCGCAGGAGGTCCAGGGTGGCCCGGCGGGAGGCGGTCATCGGGGGCTCCGTTCCTCGGGGGTCTTCCGGTCGGGACCACCCTCGGGCCGCGGCGGTGGCGCCACCAGGCCCCGGGGTGGCCGAGCACGCCGCGGGCAACGGCGGAGACGCCAGCGCCGGCGCCCGCGCG
>NZ_JBHWIE010000193.1:0-14135 GCF_042732085.1 Actinosynnema sp. NPDC059797 | reverse complement strand
GGCACGCCCTCCTCGGCGGACGCGTGCAGCACCGACCCCGACGGCGCCCCCTCCAGCGCCAGGCGGAACAGGCGCGCGGCGTCGAGCCGGTGCACGGCGGGCCAGCGGTTGGCGCCGTCGCCGACGTGGCCGGAGACGCCCTTGGCGCGGGCGATGCCGACGAGGGCGGCCATGAAGCCGTTGTCGCCGTCGCCGTGCACGGTCGGGGCGAGGCGCACGACGGACGGCCGGAGGCCGCGTGACGCGAGGTCGACCGTCACGCGCGTGGTGGCCAACCGGCCCTGGAGCGCGCCGCCCGGGTACTCGGCGGGGTCGAGCCCGTCCTCTTCCGTCGCCACCCGCCCGGTGGTGACGCCGAGCAACCCGGAGGCGATGACGAGCGGCCGGTCGGAGCCCGCCAGCGCCTCGCCGAGCACCTCGATGACGCGGCGGTCCGCGTCGACCGCGCCCTGGTAGTCGCCGGAGAACGCGACGTCGTGCTTGAACGCCAGGTGGATCACGCCGTCCGACTCGGCGGCCGCGGCGGCCAGGCCGTCGAAGTCGTCGAGGGTGCCGCGGTGCACCCGCGCCCCGGCCTCCGCGAGGGCGGCGGCCGAGGTGTCGGAGCGCGCCAGGCCGGTGACCCGGTGGCCCGCGCCGATCAGCTCGGGGACGACGGCGGAGCCGATCCAGCCGGACGCGCCGGTGACGAGGACGTGCACGAGGACCCCCAGGTGAGGCCGTCCCGACGAGGGCGGGACGAGTTGATGACAGTGGATGACATCAACGTAGCAGCGATGTCAGCCACTGTCATCAACTATGCTCCGGACATGGGTCGATGGGAGCCGAACGCGCACGGCCGGCTCGAACGGGCCGCGCTGGAGCTGTACTGCGAGCGCGGCTTCGAGCAGACCACGGTGGCGGAGATCGCCAAGCGGGCCGGGCTCACCGAGCGGACGTTCTTCCGGCACTTCGCCGACAAGCGCGAGGTCCTGTTCGGCGGGTCGGGCGAGCTGCACGCGCTCCTCGAACGCACCGTCGCCGACGCGCCGGACCACGTGACGCCGATCGGGGCGGTGTCCGCCGCCCTGGAGGCCGCCGGCGCCACCCTGGGTGAACGCCGCGAGCAGTCGCGGCGGCGCCAGGCCGTCATCGACGCGAACCCGGAGCTGCGGGAGCGCGAGCTGATCAAGCTCGCGTCCCTCGCCTCGACGCTCGCCGGCGCGTTGCGCGCCCGCGGCGTCCCCCGGCCGACCGCGAACCTGACCGCGGAGGCGGGGATCGCCGTGTTCAAGGTCGCGTTCGAGCGGTGGCTCACCGAGACCGACCGGGACGACCTGCCGCGCCTCGTCCGGGAGTCCTTCGACGAGCTGAGGGCCGTGGCCGCGGGCAGGTGACGGCGCGGGAGCGGCCGCGGGCTACCGTGCCGACCATGGACGCGGACGAGTGGTTGGCCGACACCCGAACCTCGTACGACGCGGTCGCGGCCGACTACGCCGACCTGGTGCGCGGCTCCCTCGCCGGGCACCGGTACCTGCGCGCGGCCCTGGCGCTGTTCGCCGACGACGTCCGGGAGGCGGGCGGCGGGCCGGTGGCCGACGTCGGCTGCGGTCCGGGGCACGTCACCGCGCACCTGCGCGGCCTCGGGCTGGACGCCTTCGGCATCGACCTCTCCCCCGGCATGGTCGACCAGGCCCGGCGCGACCACCCCGGCGTGCGGTTCGAGGTGGGCTCCATGACCGGGCTGGACCTGCCCGACGCCTCGGTGGCGGGCGTGCTCGCCTGGCAGTCGCTGATCCACGTGCCCGACGAGCGGGTGCCGACCGCCTTCGGGCACTTCCACCGGGTCCTGCGCCCCGGCGGCCCGTTGCAGTTGCTGTTCCACGTCGGCGACGGGACCCGGTTGAAGACCAGCGGGTACGGCGGCCACCCGATGAAGGTCAACGTGCACCGCCGCCCGCCCGAGCGGGTGGCGGCCTGGCTGCGCGACGCCGGGTTCGCGGTCGAGGCCCAGTTGCTGCTCGACCCGGTCGGGGAGGCGCCGCAGGCGTTCCTCTGCGCGCGCCGCGAACCCTGATCCGCGCACGAGGGTGGGCTCGCCGCGCCGGTGGTGGTCGGCAGGTGCGGCGGCGTGGCCGGCAGGTGCGGCGGGCTCAGCCGGCCCGGTGACGTGATCAGCCGGCGTGACCAGCCGGCGTGACCAGCCCGCGCGACGACGTGGTCAGCCGGCGCGGTTCTCGTACGCCGCCCGGCTGGCCTCGATCTGCGGCACGTGCTCCACGGCCCAGCCCGCCAGGGCGAGCGCGGGCGGGATGAGGCTCCTGCCCTCCTGGGTCAGCGCGTACTCCACCCTCGGCGGCACCTCGGCGTGCGCGGTCCGGGCCACCAGCCCGTCGCGTTCCAGGTTGCGCAGGGTCAGCGTCAGCATCCGCTGGGAGATGCCCGGGACCTGCTCGTGCAGGTCGCCGAAGCGGAGCGTGCCCTGGTCGAGGGTCGCCACGACCAACAGCGTCCACTTGTTGCAGATCCGGTCGAGGATCGCCCGGAGCATGCGACCGCCGTCGCCCCGGATCAGGCAGGTGTGCTCCTGCTGCGGCATGACAACTCCCTGTGCGTAAGGCACACGCGTGTGCCTTTTGTAAGCCCTTCGACAGTGACGCATCATGAGGCCCCTCAATGCCGTTGGCCATTCCCGGTCACCGGCGTCACAAGGGGGAACCGTGGACGTCGCCTACTGGATCGTCGCCGCGCTGCTGGCGCTCTTCTACCTCTACGCCGGCGGCAAGAAGGTCGTCCAGGACCGGGAGCGGCTCCGGCCGATGATGGGCTGGGTCGACCGGGTGCCCATGCCGCTGGTGCGGGCCATCGGGGTGCTGGAGGTGCTCGGCGCCCTCGGTCTCGTCCTGCCCCCGCTGACCGGGGTCGCGCCCGCGCTCGCCGTCGCCGCCGCGGTCGGGCTCGTGCTGGTCCAGGTCGGCGGCATCGTCGTCCACCTGTCCCGCGGCGAGGCCCGGCAGACCTGGCTCAACGTCGTCCTGCTGGTCGCCGCCGCGGTGGCCGCGTGGTTGGCCGTCGCCCGGGGGTGAGCCGCCGGGCCGGTGGTCACCTCGGCGCGATCCCCGGCAGGCCCCGCGCGACCGCGGCGGCCAGGTCGCACAACGCCTTCACGTGCGGTCGGTGGTCGCTCTCGCGGCGGGCGACGACGGCTTCGCTCAGGCCCGACTCCGGCAGGTCCAGGAACCGCAGGGGCGCGTCCGGTATCGGTGGGCGGTTCCGGGCGATCTCCGAGCACATCGCGACCACCCCGGGGTTGTGCACGAGGGTCTGCGCTATCTCCGGCACGGTCCACGCCTCGGTGACGTACTGCGCGGGCGGCGCGCCGTTGCGGAAGTCGTTGAGCAGCCAGTGGTCCGCCACCTCCGGCGGCGTCCGCGCGGGGCGGGCGGACAGGATGGGCAGGGGCAGCACGTCGGCCAGGGATGCGGTTCGGGCGTCGGCCAGCGGGTGCGCCTCGTGCACGACCACCACCCGGCGCTCCCGGTACAGCACGTGCCACGCGTGCCGCGCGGGGTCCAGCGGCAACCTGGTGAACACCACGTCCACCTCGTCCCGCGACAGCGCGGTGTAGGCGCGGGCGACCGGCAGTTCCGCGCGGAAGTGCAGGCGCACGCCCGGGAACGCCGCGGCGAAGGCGTTCAGGGCCGACTGGGTCAGCGCGCCCGCCGCCGCGTAGATCATGCCCACCCGCAGGTCGCCGGTCGCCTGCCGGGCGGACTCGCGCGCGGCGCGGACGCCGTCGGCGACGATCATGATCGCCCGGCCGGCCGGCTCGACCAGCACGCGCCCGGCCGGGGTCAGCCGGGGCCCGCCCGGCAGCCGGTCGAACAGCGGGTGGCCGATGGTCCGCTCCAGGGCGCGGATCTGCTGGCTGAGCGTGGGTTGGCTGACGTGCAGCCGGAGGGCCGCCCTGGTGAAGCTCTTCTCCTCCACGACCGCCAGGAAATAGCGCAGGTGACGGAGCTCGACCATGGCCATCCCCCTCGCGGATGCGCTCCTGGACGAACGGTAGTGGGAGGAGGCCGGGGATGGTCACGGCCTATCGGCTGATAGTCGCTGCGTCTTGGACAGTGGGATCGGGCGGGCCCGACACTGGGACGCACCGCCCTCCCGCCCCGGGAACGACCCGGGCGCCCCCGGTGAAGGGACCACCATGGAAGACCCGACCTGGCGGAAACGCCTCGGCGCGCTGCTCGCGGTGCTCGCCACCGCGGTCCTGGCGTCCACCGCGTCGACGGCGCTGGCCTCCATCCCGCACTCGTCCACCGGCGTCATCACCGCTTGCCACAACAGCGCCGGTGCGCTGCGCGTGGTGGACGCGCAGGCCGGGAGCGCCTGTGTCGCAACGGAAACCCGGATCGAGTGGAACGCCACGGCGATCACCGCGACCCGGTGGGTCGTGGGCGCGATTACGCCGTTGCCGCGTGGCGCCGGCATCGCGCAGCCGACCGCCAAGCGGCTGGCCGCCGGGTCGTGGGTCATCACCGCCGACGTCCTGATCGCGAACAGCCTGGACCCGCCCACCTCATTCCGGTGCTACGCGCAGCAGGCGAGCACCCGGGGGTTCCTCGGTGGGCAGCTCCAGGACTGGGGTGGTGCGGGCGGTTGGCACCGGACGCTGACCATCAGCGCCTCGGTCACCCTGGCCGCACCGGACTTCGTCGACATCTACTGCTCGCACGACCAGGCCTTGCCCGCCGGAGGGGTGCTCCAGGCCGAGAGCGTGGACGTGATCGCGCAGCGGGTCGTCGCCCTGAACTGACCGGCGAGGGGGTTCCCGGCGGTCGTGCAGGGCGGCGGCCGGGGATCCGGCCGGCGGGCCTGGGACAAGGGCCTGGGACAAGGGCCCGCCGGTCGTCGGGTTCGGCGGTCAAGCGGATCCGGCGGTCAAGCGGGGTCGAGCACCACCGGGAGGGCGCGCCAGCCGGTGACCGTCAGCGAGCGCCGGGGTCGGAGGTCGTCGGCGGGAATCGCCCTGGTGTAGCGGGGGAAGCGGGTCAGCAGGTGGCGCAGGGCGATCTCGCCCTCCAGGCGGGCCAGGGGCGCGCCGATGCAGAAGTGGAGGCCGTGGCCGAAGGCGAGGTGGCTGTGCGCACGGCCCGCGTCGAAGGTGTCGGGCGCGGCGAAGCGGGCCGGGTCGCGGTTGGCCGACGGGAGGCTGACCAGGACCACCTCGCCCTCGGGGATGGTGGTGTCGCCCAGCCGCACCGGCGCGGTCGTGAACCTCGGCGGGGTCAGGGACACGGGGCTGGTGAGGCGGAGGAGTTCGTCGACCGCCCGGGGGATCAGGTCCGGGTCCGCGACGAGGCGCGCTCGGGTGGCCTCGTCGCGGAGCAGCCACTCGGCGGCGGAGCCGATCAGGCCCGCCGTGGTCTCGTGGCCCGCCACTACCAGCAGCAGGCAGGTGCCGAGCAGCTCGGCCTCGGTGAGCCGGTCGCCGTCGTCGCGCGCGCGGGTCAGGGCCGACAGCAGGTCGTCGCCGGGGTGCGCGCGCTTCTCGGCGATCAGCGCGGTCAGGTAGGCGGTGATCTCCTCGGAGGCGGTGAGCATGTCGGCCGTCCCCGCCTCGCCCATCAGGTGCTGCGACCACGTCCTCATCCGCGCGCGACCGTCCTCGGGGATGCCCAGCAGCTCGCAGATCACCGTCATGGGCAGCGGGAACGCGAAGTGCTCGACCAGGTCGACCTCGCGGTGGGCGGGCATCGCGTCGAGCAGTTCGGCGGTGAGCCGCTCGACCCGGGGGCGCAACCGCTCGACCCGGCGCGAGGTGAAGTCCTTGGCCAGCAACCCCCTCAGCCGGGTGTGGTCGGGAGGGTCCGTCAGCAGCATGTTGCCCCGGTACAGCGCCGACAGCCGCGGCTCGCCGCCGGCGGCCTCCAGCTTCGCGGACATGATCTCCCCGAGGCGGCGGTGGTCCTTGGCGACGCGCTCGTCGGCCAGCACCGCCCTGGCCGCTTCGTGACCGACCACCACCCACACCGGGAGCTTGTTCGGCAGCACGGCCCGGTGCACGGGGCCCTGCTCCCGCAACGCCCGCAGCGCGGGGTGGGGGTCGCGGAGGTAGTCGGGGCCGAAGAGCGCGTCGGTCATCCCGTGATGATGCCGTTCGCCGCGAGGCGCGGGAAGCGGTCTCAGTGCGGGTAGGCCCGGCGCGGCCGGAGGGCGGCCCCGGCGCGGTGGGCCTCGATCGCCAGCGCCACCTCGACGGCGGTCGCGGTGTCCCCGATCGCGCCCAGGTAGCCCACCGCGCGGGCCAGGGCGAGCAGGTCGACCGCAAAGTACGTGGCCATCAGCGGGTTGACGAACAGTTCGCCGCCCGCGGTGCGGGTGGTGAACCGCACGTCGCCGAACTCGCCGCGGAGCGCCGCCGCGATCTGGCCGTTGACGATGCTCGGGCGCCGCGGGGTGGCTTCCTGGGCGTGCGCGACCGCCTCCACGTAGGCCCGCGCCTCCGGCGAGGACGAGGGGATCGACAGCGCGCCCAGGTAACCGCCCGCCCGGTCCAGCGCCGCCAGGTTCTCCAGCACGTGCGCGTGGCACACGCCGTGGTGGGCGTCGACCCCGAAACCCAGGCACACCACCAGCCGGTCGACGCCGTCGAGGGCGGCCACCGCGGCCAGGCTGGTCATGTCCTCCTCCGGGGTGCCGATGCCCTCCTCGTCCCCGCGCATCAGGATGTCGGTGCCGCCGTCGACCAGCACGACCGCGTCCACGCCCAGCAGGTCCACCAGCGCCCGGTAGGCGTCGGTCAGCGGCCGCACCCCGGTGCGGGGGAAGGCGTGCACCGTCGAGGGCAGGCCGCGGCCCGCCAACCACCGCGCCAGCACCCGTTCGGGGAAGTACTCCTCGCCGCCCGCGCTGCCCGGCCCGACCGCGGCCACGTCGGGCGCGACCCAGTCGTCCAGGTCGAGCCGGTCCAGGTCGCTGAACGACAGGTTCGCGAGGTGGACCCGCTTGCCCAGGCCCCGCAACGCGAACACCAGCGGCAGGCCCGCGTACACGTCGAACCCGCCGCCGGCCCCGGCGACCAGCACGCTCGACGCGGGGGCCAACCGGTCGAACAGCGGGGGCCGTGCCAGTGAGAACACCCCGACGATCATAGGCGGGTCGCGGTCCTCCCCTCCGCTCCGGCGAAGCGTTGACCCGACGACACCGCGACGTCTAACGTCGGTCCCGGCGTGGCCCACGCCCAACCCCCACCGGCCGACCCCGGCGCGGTCCTCGCGGGGGCAAAGGGACTTCCCGTCTCGGGTCGCTGTCGTTGTCCGCCCGTCTCGGGCGTGGTGGTCGCCGGGGGACGCCGCCCGAGCAGCGGGAGGGCCCCATGACGACGAACAGGAACTTCAAGCGCAGGGTTCGCGCCCGCGCGGCCAAGACCGGCCAGTCCTACACGACCGCGCTCGCGCACTTCCGGCCGGCTCCGGCGGAGGACCTCGCGCCGGGCGCCGGGCGCGTGCGGCTGGCCGTGGCGCAGACCGCGCTGCGCGGCGACCCCAGCGCCGACGGGGTGCGGGACAGCGGGAACGACGTGCGCCGGCTGATGCGCGAGGCGCACGCGGCGGGCGCGGCGCTCGTGCACTTCCCCGAGGGCGCGACCTGCTCCCCCGACAAGCACGTCCTGTCCTCCACCGGCCCGGACGTGGTCGGTCCGGCGGACTGGGGGCGGTTCGCGTGGGACGTGCTGCGGCAGGAGCTGGCGGCGATCGCGGCGCTGGCCCGGGAACTCCGGCTCTGGACCGTCCTGGGTTCGCCGCACCGCCTGACGCCGCCGAACCGGCCGCACAACAGCCTGTACGCGATCTCCGACCGGGGGCGGCTCGTCACGCGGTACGACGAGCGGGCGCTGTCGAGCACCAAGGTGACCCACATGTACGCGCCCGGGTCGCGGCCGGTGACCTTCGACGTGGGCGGCCTGCGGTTCGGGCTGCTGCTCGGGATGGAGGTCCACTACCCGGAGCTGTTCCTGGAGCTCGAACGGCTCGACGTCGACTGCGTCCTGTTCTCCACGGCGGGGCCGGGCACGCCGACCGACGACGGGGTCTTCGCCGCCGAGGCGCGGGGGCACGCGGCTGCCAACGGCTACTGGGTCGGCTACGCGGGACCCGCGTCCGGCGTGCCGTCGGGCGTGCTCTCCCCGGAGGGCCGGTGGGTCGCCCGCTGCCCCGAGGGCCGGCCCGCCGTCGCGGTGGCCGACCTGGACCGCGACCCCGGTAACCGGGCCCGGCAGTGGCGGCGGGAGGCCCGCTCGGGCATCTACGAACCGCGCTTCGTCCAGGACGACCGCAGGAGCGACGACCTGCGCGCGTTCTGACGACCCGCGTTCCGGAGCCGGGCCGCCGAGACCCCGCGGGGACGCGCCGGCGGCCGCAATAGTGCGTTGAACCCGGCACGGATGTCGGTTCTGGTGTCCGGTGACGGGTCGGGTTCACGTGCCGGTGTCGGGCGGATGGGCGGTGGCGTTGGGCGGGGACCGCGGTGATCACCAGGTCGGCGTCGCCTCCGGGTCGGCGGTCCTGTTCCAGGCCGGGCGGGACGTGACGGTCGTCGGCCCGGTGGCCGGCGCGCCCTCCCGGGTGGTGTGGCCGGTGCGGGCGGGCGTTCCGCCGCAGCTCGCCGAGCCGCACCAGCCGCGAGGCGTCCGGTTGGCGTTCGAGGACGCGCTGGCGACCGGCGCGGTGGCGCTGGTGGGCCTGGGCGGGGTGGGCAAGTCCCAGGTCGCCGCGCGCCACGCGTGGTCGGTGTGGCAGGACCCCTCGGTGGGGTTGGCGGTGTGGGCCTCGGCGCTGACCCGGGACGGCGTGCTGACCGCGTACGCCGACGCGGCGCGCAAGGTGCTGTGCGAGGACGACCCGCACATCGCGCGGCGGACGCCGGAGCAGGCGGCGCGGGCGCTGCGGTGCTGGCTGGCGACGACCGGGCGCCGCTGGCTGGTGGTGCTCGACGACGTCCAGGAGCCGGACGACCTCCGCGACCTGTGGCCGCCGCGCCACCACCTGGGCCGGACGGTCGTGACCACCCGCCGCCGTGACGTGGTCCTCGCGCGCGGGCGCGGCGTGATCGGGCTGGAGGTCTACACCGAGCAGGAGGCGGCGCGCTACCTGGCGCGGGCCCTGCCCGGCGAGGTCGTGGCCGAGGCGGGTGAGGAGCAGGTGCGGGCGCTGGCCGGGGACCTGGGCCTCCTGCCGCTGGCCCTGGCCCAGGCCGCGGCGTTCATCGCCGACCGGCCCCTGCTGACCGTCCGGGAGTACCGCCGCAGGCTGTCCGACCGGCGGCGCACGCTGGCCGAGGTCATGCCCACGGCCGCGGAGCTGCCCGACGAGCACCAGGCCACCGTGGCCGCGACGTGGTCGCTGTCCGTCGAGTTCGCCGACCGGCTCCCGCCCGCCGGTCTGGCCCGGCCGCTGCTGGAGCTGGTGAGCCTGCTCGACCCCCACGGCACGCCGCGCGCGCTGTTCACCAGCCCGCCCGTGCTCGCGCACCTGGCCGAAAGCACCGGCCGCGAGGTCGACGACGGCACGGTGGAGGACGCCCTCGCGTGCCTGCACCGCCTGCACCTGATCGACCTCGACCCCACCCACGCCTCCCGGACCGTCACCGCGCACGCCCTGGTCCAGCGCGCCGTCCGCGACACCCTCGCGCCCGACCGCCTCCACCGGCTGGCGCACACCGCCGCCGACGCGCTGCTCTCGATCTGGCCCGACATCGACACCACCAGCCCGGACACGGCCCAGGCGCTGCGCTCGGCCGCGGAGGTCCTGCACGCCCGCACCACCCCGGCGCTCTGGCACGGGCAGGCCCACGAGCTGCTGCTCCTGGCCGGGCGGTCGCTCGGCGAGAGCGGCCAGGTCACCGCGGTGGTCGCCTACTTCCGCGACCTCCACCGCCAGGCCCTCGCCCACCTCGGTCCCGACCACCCGGACACCCTCGTCGTCCGCCACAACCTCGCGTCCTGGCGAGGGCAGGGCGGCGACGTGGCCGGCGCCCTGGGCGACTACCGGGCGCTGTTGGCCGACTGCCTCCGCGTGCTGGGCCGCGACCACCCCGACACCCTGGTCACCCGCAACAACCTCGCCCACTGGCGGGGCACGGCGGGTGACGCCCCCGGCGCGGTCGCCGAGCTGGAGGTGCTGCTCGCCGACCACCTGCGCGTGCTGGGCCCGGACCACCCCGACACCTTCGGGACCCGCAACAACCTCGCCGACCTGCGCGGGCAGGCCGGTGACGTGGCCGGCGCGGTCGCCGGGTTCGGGACCCTGCTGACCGACCGCCTGCGCGTGCTGGGCCCGGACCACCCGCACACCCTCGTCACCCGCAACAACCTCGCCCACTGGCGGGGCGAGGCGGGTGACACCGGCGGCGCGGTCGCCGAGCTGGGCGCGCTGCTGGCCGACCAGCGGCGCGTGATGGGGCCCGACCACCCCGAAACCCTCGTCACGCGCGGCAACCTCGCGCTCCGGCAGGGCGAAGCGGGTGACGCGGCCGGCGCGGTCATCGGCTACCGGGCGCTGGTGGCCGACTTCGACCGGGTGGTGGGCCCGGACCACCCCGACACCTTCATCGCCCGCGGCAACCTCGCCCACTGGCTGGGCCGGACGGGCGACGTCGGCGGCGCGGTCGCCGAGCTGGAGGCGCTGCTGGCCGACCACCTGCGGGTCCTGGGACCGGAGCACCCGAACACGCGCGTCACCCGTGCCAACCTGGCCCACTGGCGCGGAGCCGACCCCCGCACCTGACGACGGCACCCGACGCCGGCACCCGACGCCGGCACCCGACGACCACGGCGCGCCGGTGGCGGCCCCGCCGGGACGGGGCCGCCACCGGGTTCACCAGCCGGTCCGCCCGGCCCCGTACGGGTACAGCGGGTTGCCGTAGTCGGTCGGCACGGGTTGGCCCGCGTTGATCCTGGCCTTGATCTCCGCCCGCTGGGCCGCCGTGGCGCCCAGGTCGTACGGCACGTCCCACGCCTCCACGGCGTCCGCGGGCACGTCCGTGCCGCCGGGCCGCAGCACGTCCGACAGCGCCCTCGGCAACTGCCACGGCAGCTTCCCGCTCGGCGCGTAGTCGCCGAACAGCAGCGACGCCAGCGCCGGGCCCATCTCCTCGCCGCCCCGGTAGGTGACCACGATCGCGTCGACCTGCTCGTGCCACTCGGTGATGACGTACGGCCGGGGCAGCACCAGGGCGACCACGACCGGGATGCCGCGGCTCTTGAAGTCCCGGATGAGCGCCAACTGGTCCGGCGGCAGGTACGGCTGCTCCTTCACCCAGTTCGTGGCGTGCGTGTAAGACGCCTCGCCGACCGCGACCACCGCCAGCTTCGGCGACGGACCGGTGTCCTTGTGGACGTTCACCCCGACTTCGGCGGCGCGGTCGCGGATCGCCTGGTACATCGTCCGCGAGCCGTACTCCTGGTGGAAGAAGCTGGTCCAGATGCAGCACGCGGCCGTGTCGTCCGCGCGCGGGCCCGCCACCACGATGTTGTCACCGCGGTTGAGCCGCAGCGGCAGCACGCCGTTGTTCCGCAGCAGCGTCATGGCCTCCCGCGACGCCTGGTTGGCCAGCGCCGCGTACTCCGGCTTGTGGAACCGGTACGGCCCGTTGACCGGGTCGCCGTAAGGGTTCTCGAAGACGCCGAGCTTGAACTTGATGCGCAGCACGCGCCGCACCGCGTCGTCGATGCGCGCCGCCGGGACGGACGCGGTGAACTGCGCCATGCTGAAGCCCGTCGCGCCCGGGTCCGCGCCGCCCATCACGTCCGACCCGGCGTTGGCCGCGCCGATCCAGCTCCCCGAGGGCAGCCAGTCGGTGGTGATCAGGCCCGTGTACCCGAGGTTCTGCCGCAGGTAGGCCAGGATCTTGGCGCTGTCGCCCGCGCCGGGGCCGCCCGGGTCGAGCAGGGTGCTGCCCGCGTAGCCCGGCATGATGTTCACCGCGCCGGCCTCCATCGCGGCCCGGAACGGCGCGGTGTGGTACTTGACCGTCACCTCGTCGAACACGATGACCGCCTCGCCGCCCGCGCCCTCGCCCGGCCAGTGCTTCACCGTGGCCAGCACGGACGCCGGGTTCAGCTCCGGCCCGCCCTGCAACCCCGTGACCAGCGCCCGGACCTGCGCCGAGGCGACGTCGGCGCTCTCGCCGTTGCCCTCCTGGATGCGCGGGTACAGCACCTTCGTGCCGACCTCGGCGAGCGGCCCGAGGACGCCGCGCGTGCCGACCTCCAACTGCTCGCGCCGCTGCACGTCGCCCAGCTTGTGCGCCAGCGGGTAGTTCTTCGCCGCCGCCAGCGCGCTCTGCAACGGGTAGGTCGTCTTGTACCCGGCGATGGTGTCGCCCGCCGACACGAACGGGATGCCCAGGCGGGTGCCGGACGAGGCGAGCAGGGCGTTGTGCAGGTCCTGCGCCTCGGCGGGTCCGAAGTGCCACCCCGACCGCGGGAACGCCTGCGCGTTGTAGAACAGCTGGTACGCCTTCTCCTCTACGGTCATGCGGCCCATCAGGTCGGTCACCCGGGCCTCCACGGGCTGCCGCCAGTCCTCGTACGGCTCGATCGCGCCGTTCCGGTTGAGGTCGCGGCTGCCGTTCACGACCCGGATCCCGTCGTCCACAGTGGACAGCGTCGGTCGGTACAGGCTGAACGTGCGGATGGTGGACGCGCTGGTCGCGCCCGCGCCGTCCACCGCGACGACGAACCACCGGTAGGTCCAGCGGTCGGCGATGTCCCACGTGGGCGTGTAGGTGGTGGCGGTGGTCTCGGCGACCTTCGTGTAGAGGTCGAGCAGGTTCCCGGACGCGGTGAAGTCGTAGTCGGCGCGGCTGAGGTTGAGCCACACCTGGTAGCGGACCGCGCCGGGCGACGCCGCCCACGAGAACGCCGGTCGGCGGGTGGCGGTGACCATCGCGTTGTCGGCGGGCGCGCTCAGGGCGAAGCGGCCGGTGTTCGCCGGGGCCCTGGTGGGCGGCGACAGCATCGGCGGGGTCGTGGCCGAGGAGTCGACGGTGCCGAAGACCTGGAGCTCCCACAGCGACACGCCGTAGCCGGTGGCGCGGGCGGTGGCGAACAGCCTCAGGTAGCGGCCGGAACCGGAGACGGCCAGGCGTTCCACGCCGCCCGCGCCGGTCGTGGTGGCGTAGACCTGCGTCCACGTGGTCGCGTCGTTCGACAGCTCGATCCGGTAGCCGCGGGCGTAGGCGCCCTCCCAGGTGAGCACGACCTGGTTGACCGAGGCGACGCCGCCGAAGTCGACCCGGATCCACTGGTCGTCGGCGAACTGGCTGGACCAGCGGGAGTTCGCGCGGCCGTCGAGGGCGGCGGCGGGCGCGTTGCCGCCCTCCCAGCTGGAGGCGGCGACCTGCTTGTACTGGGAGATCGGCGTCGCCGGGGCGGCGGTCCGCCCGGGGTGCCGTAGACCTGGAACTCCCACAGCGAGTAGCCGTAGCCGGTCGCGCGGGCGGTGCCGAGCACCCGCACGTAGCGGCCGGAACCGGAGACGGCGAGGTGCTGCGTGCCGCCGGTGCCGTTGGTGGTGGTGTGGACGGTGCTCCACGTGGCGCCGTCGGCGGAGGTCTGGACCTGGAACGCGGTGGCGTGGGCGACTTCCCACACCAGGGAGACCCGGTCGATCGCGGCGGTGGCGCCCAGGTCGACCTGGAGCCACTGGGGGTCGCTGAACGCGCTGGCCCAGCGGGTGGTGGTGCTGCCGTCGGTGGCGGCGGACGCGGGCGTGCCGGCGTTCTCGGTGGAGGAGGCGGTGGTCGGCCGGCCCTGCGAGAGCAGGGCGCTCTGGGCGTCGGCGCGGGTGGCGGCGAGCTGTCCGGCGACGAGCGCGGCGACCACGGCGAGCAGGGGCAGGACCCGGCGGCGTTGCCGGGTGGGCGCAGCGGGCATGGCGACTCCAGGCAGGGGCGTGCGCACCGCGGGGGTGACCGCGGTGGAGGGGCGGGGACACGATGGGAGAGCGCTCTCCCACGAGAGAACTTCACCTGGCCGGTGGAGTCAAGGGATTCGGGGACCGGTTCTCGACCCCGGGCCGC
Source organism: Actinosynnema sp. NPDC059797 (assembly GCF_042732085.1). NCBI lineage: Bacteria > Bacillati > Actinomycetota > Actinomycetes > Pseudonocardiales > Pseudonocardiaceae > Actinosynnema > Actinosynnema sp. NPDC059797. The sequence continues at coordinate 68 of NZ_JBHWIE010000193.1, read as the reverse complement.
CGCCGTCCCGGCCCGGGCCGGTGCGCGGGGCACGCACGACAGCTCCCGACCGCACGCGACCGCAGCAG
>NZ_JBHWIE010000192.1:0-14212 GCF_042732085.1 Actinosynnema sp. NPDC059797 | reverse complement strand
GGTCCCGCCTGCGGGTGCTGACCGCTTCCGCCGAACGGTTGCCGGGGATACGTCATGTGGCCTCCCGTGCCTCGTCGTCGGCTTCGACGGGGGAGGAGCGGTTCCCGTTCCCGCGGCGGGGTGGTCCGGTCAGCCCGCCTGCCCCAGGACGTCGTCGAGGTACTCCACGGCGAGCTTCTCCGCCTGGCCACGGCGCTCGACCGGCGCGCCGGCGTCGTCGCGCCACCGCCGGTACAGCTCGACGCAGGCCAGGAGCGCCCGACCGGCGTCCTGCCGGTCGTAGCCGCACAGGGTCCTCCGCAGGTCACGGGCCTCGTCCGGGGCGATGAACTCGAGGTGGCGGACACCGCGCGGCGGGGCGCCCACCCGGTGGGCGGCCAGCGGGCCCAGCACCGCCTCGCGCAGGTAGCCGAGGAAGCCGATGGCCTCGAACAGCTCGCCGCGCCCGAGCTTCGTCGCGCCGTAGTGCACCCAGACCCAGAACCGGTCCTCGATCCACTGGAGGTCCGGCGGCGAGGCCGCGGGCGGGCGCTCCGCGAGGGAGCGGGCCAGACCGCCGTCCCGGTCCCACAGGACTTCCGGGTCCTCGACGCGCTCGGCGAAGTCCGAGGCCCGCACGAACTTGAAGTCGACGTGGAGCAGGGGAGGGCCGACGAGCGTGATGATCAGCCGGGGCTCCCCGACGTGCTCGCCGGTGAAACCCACCACCAGGGCGGTCCACGAGCCGATCAGCGCGAGGCGCTCCGCCATGACCTCCTCGAACGCCCCGTCGTCGACGACCACGACGAGGTCCACGTCGGAGTAGGCGTCGGGGCGCCCGCCCGCGAGCGAACCCGTGACGGCGACGCCGGCCACCCTCGGGTCCCGCCGGATCCGGGGCAGCACCTCGTCGAGGAACCGGCTGTGCGAAGAGGGGGCGTCCATGGTCCTCCTTCGAGTGGGAACAAAGTCTTCCAACGTACCTTCGCCACCCGGTCGGGCGCGCGGGGATTTCGCGTGGCTCGGGGCTCCGGGCGGCACCGGGCCACCGGTCACCCCATCGGGTGGCCGTCGTGCACGACCCGGCGCGACGGCACAGGATCTCCCCATGGGCGAGGACGAGTTCGAGAAGGGTGACGCGGTCACCTGGTCCAGTCACGGCCGGACCGTGCACGGCGAGGTGGTCGAGGAGATCACCGAGGACACCGAGGCCGCGGGCCGGGTGGTCCGGGCGTCGGAGGACGAGCCGCAGTACCGGGTGCGCAGCGACAAGAGCGGCAAGGACGCGGTGCACAAGCCGTCCGCGCTGGGGGACGACTCGTGAGCGGCGAGTTCGACGAGGCCGTCAACATGACGGCGGCGGAGCTGGAGAGGTGGCTGGGTACCGACGAGTCGAAGTCGGTCGGCCAGTCCGACGGCGGCGAGTCGGTCGGGCACGAGTCCGGCAGGCGGATCGTGGAGCTGCTGCGGAAGAAGAAGGGCGAGCTGACCGACGACGACCGGGCGCACATGCGCAAGGTCGTCGGGTACGTCCACCGGCACCTGGCGCAGCGCCCGGACGGGGACGTGGAGCACACGAAGTGGCGCTACTCGCTGATGAACTGGGGCCACGACCCCTTGAAGGGCTGACGGAGGGCGGCGGCCCGGTCTACGGGCAGGCGTCGGCGGCCGGTCGGCCGACGCGGTGCTCCGCCAGCCACACCTCGGCGTACGCGACGGCCTCCGCCAGCGGGAACAGCCGGGTGACCGCCGCGCCCACCCGGCCGTGCCGGACCGGTCGGTCCTCGACGAAGGCCGCGCCCAGCTCCGCGAAGTCGTCGTTGTCGACGGCGACGTCGCGCACGGTCGTCCAGGACCGGCCCCGCGCCGTCGTGACCGCGAAGGAGTTGTCGGCCTCCACCGGGGCCGGGAGGCGGTACTCGGCCAGGTGGAACGCGGTGCAGGAGTCGAAGCCGACCCCCAGCAGGAGGACCCGCGCGCCCAGCGCCTCCAGCCGCGCGAGCGGGCTGCGCTCGCCGAGTTGGCTGTCGAGGGCGTGGCCCTCCACGACCTCGGCGGCGCGCGGCCCGACGGCGGCGAACGACGTCTGCGGGTGGGCGCTGCGGAGCGCCCCCGGCCAGGTCCGCACCACCTCGGGGATCACGCCCATGCCGCTCGACGGGGTGGTGCGCGGGTCGTAGGGCGGCATCGACGCGCGGATGCCGTCCCACCACGACTCGGGCACGGGCGGGTTCCGCCACTTCGCCGGGTCGGAGTTGTCGCCGCACTGCGTGGGCACCACCAGCGTGCCGTCCTCGCCCAGGGCGTCGAGCAGCGCCCGCACGACCGCGACGGCCCCGCCGCAGACCCAGCCGAGCGAGCTGAGCGAGGAGTGCACGAGCACGGTGTCACCGCGGCGCAGGCCCGCCTCACCGAGCTGGGCGGCGATCGAGTCCCGCGTGCACAGGGGGCCGGTGGGCGGCTTTCGCATCGCCCCAGGATATCGCCGCGGATCACCGCCGCGGTCCGCGGGATCACCGGGAACGCCCCCGGAAAACGGTCAACCGTTGAAAGGAAAAGCCGAAGTATTGGCGGTGCATTGTGATCTTTCCGTGGCCCAGCGGAAGACCGGGCAAATTTTCGCGAACGGCTGCACCGAATATACGGCCGTCCCGCCACCATTCGGCTGAAGACCCGCCCGCGGACAGTGGAGCGGTGCGGCCGTTCGTGTTCTTCCGCCTGTTTTCCCTGTTCGCGGCCCCCTGATCATCTTAGTATCCCTCTAGCGCGCTGGGCCGGCCGACCCGCCCGGCGAAACCCGACCCCGCCCGACGAATGCGAACGCGCAATCCGCGAACAATGATCATCGCCTTGGGGGCCGCATGAGAGAGGCGGAGCTGGTCGCCGCCTATCGGACGATGTGTCTGATAAGGATCTTCGAGGAAGAGGTCCTGGGCATGACCGCGGCCGGGCTGGTGCCGGGTTTCGTGCACCCCTGCACCGGGCACGAGGCCGTCGCGGCCGGTGTGCTCGCCGGTCGGCTGCCCGAGGAGTGGGTGGTCAGCTACTACCGCTGTCACGGGCACGCGCTGGCCTGCGGCTCCGACCCGCTCGCGGTCCTGCGCGAGATCCTCACCCGGCAGGGCGGCCTGTGCGGTGGCAAGGGCGGGTCCATGCACCTGGCCGACCGCGCCAACCGGTTCCTCGGCGCCAGTTCGATCGTGGCCGCGCAGCTCCCGATCTCGGCGGGCGTCGCGCTGAACGAGCAGCGCGCCGGCGGCGGTCGCGCCGTGCTGGTGTTCTGCGGCGACGGCGCGCTGGGCGCCGGTGTCGCCTACGAGACGCTGACCATCGCCCGGCACCTCGGGTTGCCGCTGCTGGTGGTGTGCGAGGACAACGGCTGGCAGGACCACACGCCGAGCCACGAGGTCGCCTCGCTGTCCCCCGCCGAACTCGCCGCCGGCCTCGGCGTCGGGCACCGCGAGGTCGACGGCAACGACGTCACCGAGGTCGCCCGCGCGGCGGCGGAGCTGCTCGCCGACTGCCGGGCCGGCGCGGGTCCCCGCGTCCTCGTGGCGCGGACCTACCTGCGGCACTTCCACGCGCAGTCCGGCCCCGACGTCCCGGCCGAGTACCGGCCGGCGGACGAGGTCGACCGCTGGCGCCGGCGCGACCCGCTGGACGTGGCGGCGACCGCGCTGGCCGCGTCGGGCGTCGACCCGGCGCCGGTGCGCGCCGCCGTGGCCGAGGAGGTCGCCGCGGTGGCCGCGATCGCCCTGGCCACACCGGAACCGGAGCCCGCTTCCGCGACGACGGCGGTGGCCGTCGCCGGCTGGGCCGGGCCCGCCTGATGGCCCGCCGCCACCCGGCTTCCGCCGCGCTGCGCGCGGCGCTGGAGGAGCAGCCGGACCTCGCCCTGCTGTGCACCCACCACCCGGCCGCCCACCGCGAGCTGTTCGGCGCCGACCGGATGATCCAGCTGCCGATCGCCGAGAACGCCATGCTGGGCATGGCGACCGGCATGGCGCTGACCGGGCGGCGCGTGCTGGTCAACGTCGCGCGGGCCGCGTTCCTGTTCAGCGCGTTCGACCCGCTGGTGAACCAGGCGACCAAGTGGCGCTACCTCACCGACGGCCAGTTCCGGGTGCCGCTGGCGATCCGCGCGCTCACCAGGGGCGGCGAGCACCTGGGCGCGCAGCACGAGCACGCGCCGCACGCGATGCTGGCGCAGGTGCCGGGGCTGGTCGTCGCGGTGCCGGGCTCGCCGAACTCGGCCGCGGGGCTGCTCGCCGCCGCGCTGCGCCACCCCGACCCGGTGGTGGTGCTGGAGTCGCCCGCGCTGTTCGCGCCCGGCTGGGAGTCGCTGCCCGAACCGGAGCCGAGCCCCGCGCCGCTGCCGTTCGGCGTGCCCAACCGGGTCACCGCGGGGCGGGACGTGACGTTGATCGGCATCGGCAACACGGTGCGCACGGTGCTGGGCGCGGCGACCGCGCTCGCCGGGCGCGGGCGCGCCGCCCAGGTCGTCGACCTGCGGACCGCCGCGCCGCTGGACGCCGCGCTGCTGGCCGAGCTGGTCGCGGCCACCGGCGGCGCGGTGCTGGTGGACGAGGCGCCGCCGGCGTGCTCGCTGATGCACTCCGTCGCCTACCAGCTCGTCGCGGCCGGCGCGGTGGCGCCCGACCGGGTGCGCGTGGTCAGCGGCGCGGCGTGCCCGGCGCCCGTCAACCCCGGGCTCCAGGCCGTGCTCGCCCCCGACGTGCCCGCCGTGGTGGACGCCGCGCTGGCCACCCTGGGAGCGCCGACACTCACGAAGGGATCGGTCTGATGGGACTGCTGCGCCCCGAGGCCCTCGACGCCGACGAGCTGACCTACCGCATCTTCGGCCTGGGGCGGGACGTCACGCCGTGGCGGGCCGAGGACGTGATCGCGAGCGGTCCGTTCACCCGGGACGCGAAGCGGTCCGAGCTGGCCTGGAAGCTGGCCTCCCGCGGCTACTACGCCGAGCAGGCGGGCCTGGTGGCCGCCGCGACCCTCGCCGTGCAGACCGAGGACACCGCGCTGCGGTTCAGCCTCGCGACCGCGGTCTCGGACGAGGCCCGGCACGCCGACGCCTTCTACCACTACGCGAGCGTGGTGGGCGGTGAGCCGGAGGAGTGCCAGGAGATGGTCGAGCCGCTCGACGAGGGCCTGACCGCGCTGCCGTACCTGGGGAAGGCGCTCGTGCACACGATGCTGGAGGGCTTCGCCGCCGACGAGTTCCTGCTGCTGCGCGAGGTGTTCGCGGACGACCCGCTCGGCAGGCTGTACCACCACATCCGGCACGACGAGGTCCGGCACATCGCGATCGGCATGAACTACCTCGCGCGCGAGTCCAGGACGCCCGAGGGGCGCGAGGCGTGGCGCGAGCACGGCGAGGAGTGGATCGAGACCGGGCTCGGGCTGACCGGACTCGCCGGCGTGGCGAAGTGGCTCGGCGCGCTCACCGGTCGCGAGCCCGCCGCGGTCCACGACTGGTTCCTGCACCGGCACCGGATCCGGTTGCGGGCGGTTGGGATCGAGACGGCGGGAGGAGGTGACGTGGCATGAAGATCAAGAAGGTGGAGATCAAGACGACCGTGACGGGGGTGTGCAAGTACCTCCAGGGCGGTGACCTGGCGGCCAAGCGCAACACCGCGAAGTAGCAGTTCGGAACCGGGTGGGACCCGCGGCGCCGGTCCCACCCGAGTCGGTCCGCCCCAACGCTTCCCAGGAGGAGACGTGCCCAGGTCGACGTGCCTCGCCGCCATGCCGTGGCAGGCCATCGAGTCACCGTCGTTGCCGTTGGGCCTGCTGCGGGCGTGCTGCGCGGCCGAGGGCCTGCCCGTGCCGCGCGCCTACCACGGCGGCCTGCGGCTGACCGAGTTCCTGATGGCCGCCACCGACGGCGGCCTGGGCGCCGCCGACTACACCGACGTCGCCGAGAACGGGCTGTTCCACGGCCTCGGCGACTGGGTGTTCACCGGCGTGCTGCACGACGACCCGGACTTCGGGGTCACCGCGCTGGACGACTACCTCACCAAGCACGCGGTCGACGTCGACCGGGCGCGGCGGATCCGGCCCTACGCGGCGGAGTTCATCGAGCTGGCCGTGGCCGAGATCCTCGACGGCGCGCCGGACACGGTCGGCTTCAGCACCACGTTCATGCAGAACGTGCCCAGCCTCGCGGCGGCGCGGCGGATCAAGCAGCTCGCGCCCGAGGTCGCGATCGTCTTCGGCGGCGGCAACTGCGACGGCGACATGGGCACCGCCCTGCACCGCAACTACCGGTTCGTGGACTACGTGGTGCGCGGCGAGGGCGAGATCGCGTTCCCGGCGCTGCTGCGCGCGCTGGAGGGCGAGGTGCCGTTCGCCGACGTGCCCGGCCTGTGCTGGTGGGACGGCGACACCCAGCGGGTCAACGACACCCGACGCCACCCCGTGCCGCCCGCCCGGATCCCGGTGCCGGACTTCGACGACTGGTTCGCCCACCTCGACGCCTCGCCGGTGCGCAGCCACGTCGAGCCCAAGCTGGTGGTGGAGACCGCGCGCGGCTGCTGGTGGGGCGAGGCGCACCACTGCACGTTCTGCGGGCTGAACGGCACGCTCATGGAGTTCCGGTCCAAGTCGCCGGACCGCGTGCTCGACGAGCTGGCCCACCTGGTCTCCCGGCACCAGGTGCTCGACGTGATCACCGTGGACAACATCATCGACAACAACTACTTCCGCACCGTGCTGCCCCGGATCGCCGAGCAGGGCTGGGACCTGCGGGTGCACTACGAGCTGAAGTCCAACCTGAAGCCCGCCGAGGTCGAGGTCCTGCGCCGGGCGGGCGTCGCGCACGTCCAGCCCGGGATCGAGTCGCTGGTCAGCCCGGTGCTCAAGCTCATGGACAAGGGCGTGTCCGGGCTGCGGAACGTCCGCACGCTGCGCGACTGCGAGTCCCACGGGCTGACCGTGTCGTGGAACTGGCTGTACGGGTTCCCGGGCGAGACCGCGGCCGAGTACGCCGACGTGGTGCGGCAACTGCCCGCGCTGTGCCACCTGCAACCGCCGTCGGCCGCGGGTCGGATCCTGTTGGAGCGGTTCAGCCCGTACTTCGACAACCCGGCGCTCGGCTTCCCGGAGCGCAGCAGCGCGGACCTGTACGCGCACGTGTACCGGCTCCCCGAGGCGGAGAAGGCCGACCTGGTGTACCTGTTCGACACCCCGGACCAGGGCTTGTCGGAGGCGGAGGCGGCCGAGCTGGTCGCGCAGGTCCACGCCTGGCACGACCTCTACTCGGACAGCTACCTGCAACGGCTCGACGAGGACGGCGCGATCGTGCTGCAGGACCGCCGGGTCGGGTGGCCGCGCGAGGACGTCTTGATCGAGGACCCGGACCTCGTGGCCGCCTACGGGGAGCTGGAGCAGGGCAGGACGTTCGCGGCGCTGGTGCGGCGGCTCGCCGAGGCGGGCAGGCGCCCGGACCCGGACGCCCTGCGGGAGTGGGTGGACGCGTTGCTGCGGCGGGGGCTGCTGTTCTCGGAAGCGGGCGGCTACCTGGCGCTGGCGACCACCGCCGTGCCGGTGAAGGTGGGGTGACGGGCATGACACGCACGACGACGGGCGCCGGTCTCGTGACGCGGGAGCCGCGCGAACAGGGCACCGGGCGGACGCTGGTCCTGCCGGGCTGGACGGCCGCCGCACCGGCCGAGATCGCCGCGGCGGGCTACGAGCGGGTGCTGGTCGAGGAGCCCGTGCCGGCCGGCGCGGACCTCGACGAGGACCTGCGGGTGCTGCGGTTCCTGCGCGAGTGCACCAGCCACGCGCTGCGCCTGGACTGGGTGCTCGGCGGCCTGCCGCTGGTCGGGGAGCGCGACCTCCACCACCTCGTGCCGCCGGCGCGGGGCGTCGGGGACGCGGCCGGGTGCGCGGCGGCGTGGCGCGCCGCCTACCGGTACGGCGCCTACTACTACCGCCTCGGGCCCGGTTTCGTGACGGTGAAGGACGTCCGCCCCGGCGGCGAGGCCGCCCACCTGACCATCGACGGCGAGAGCGCGGACCACTTCCGCGCGCTCGCCGAGGCCACCTCGCCGGCCGAGCTGGACGAGGCGACCACCGGGGCCCTCGCCGACGCGGTGGAGTTCGGCCTGGCCCTGCGCGGCGAGGAGACCGTGCTGGTGCTGCCGTTCCGGATGCGCCACTGGCCCGTCCCCTACGTCGCGGCGTAGGGGCGCGACCTACCGGGCCGGGTCCGGGGCCGGGTCGGGCGCGGGCTCCGGTTCCGGTTCGGTGCGCCAGCCCGGCAGCCAGAACGGGGCCAGGCTGAGCACGCCCACCGCCACACCGACCGCGATCGCGCCCGGCACCCCGAAGGGCACGGCCAGGCCCGCCCCGACGGCCGCGCCCACCGGCGCGCCGAACATGGGGCCCAGCAGCACGATGCTGAACACGCGGCCCTGCAGCACGCCCGGGGTCCGCTCCTGGCGCAGGGTCGCGACGCTCACCCGGAACACGGAGATCGCGAGCCCGAACAGGAACTCGTAGACGGCCAGCATCGCCAGCGGCGAGAGCAGCGACGCGCCCAGGATGAGGCCGAACGAGGCGACCGCGATCGTGTCGGACAGGGTGGCCGCCCGAGTGAGGCCGAGGCGCCGGACCGCGCGGGGCGCGAGCGCGCTGCCCGCGAGCAGGCCGACGTTGCCGACCATGGCCGCGACGCCGAGGCCGATCGGCGAGAGCCCGAGGTCCTGGTAGGCGTACGGGAAGTACAGGCTGCCGATGAGGCCGCCGCTGACGTTGAACACCGTGGTGCCCACCAGGATCCGCCGCAGCAAGGGGTCAGCGAGCACCGCCTGGACGCCGTGCCACGCGGCGCGGCGCGGTCGGTCCACCACCTCGCGGTGCGGCGCGGGGTCGCGGAGGCGCACCAGCATCAGCGCGGCGAGCAACTGGCTCACGCCGTCGACCAGCAGCGCGAAACCGGCGCCGATCCAGCCGACCACGATGCCGCCCGCGCCGGGGCCCACCATGGTGCCCAGCGAGCGGCCGAACGTCAGGCCGGCGTTGGCGGACAGCAGTTGCCGCCCGTCGACCAGCGCCGGCACCAGGGCCTGCGCGGCGACCTGGACGACGGTCGAGGTCACACCCGCGCCGACGGCCACCGCGACCAGCCAGCCCATCGACAGCACGCCGCCCGCCGTCAGCGCCGGCACCGCGAGCACCACCAATCCGCCCGCCACCAGGCCGAGGACGGCCGCGCGGGCGCGGTCGGTGCGGTCGACCCACACCCCGACCGGCAGGCTCACCACCGCGCGCGCGGCCAGCGACACGGCGTACAGCAGGGCGACCTCCGACGCCGAGGCGTCCAGCAGGGTCAACGCGACCAGCGGCAGGGCGAACTCGGTGACGCCGGCCCCGAAAGAGGTGACCCCGTTGGCGACCACCAGGTTCCGCACGGCGCCGAGGCGCCCGCCAAGGCTCAAGCCGGCTTCCCCGGTCGGAAGTCGCGCAGCGCCTTGCCCAGCAGCGCGACCAGGTCCGCGCAGTCGGCCGGGTCGATGACCAGCGTCGGCATCAGCGGCAGCACCCCGACCGAGAAGCTCGTCAGCAGGCCGCCGTCCCGGCACGCGAGCCGCAGCCGGTTGGTGTCGGTCAGGGACCACGGCGTGCCGTCCCGGTACGCCAGCTCGATGCCGATCATCATGCCCTCGCCGCCGACCTCGCGCACCGCCGCGATGTCGGACAACCCTTCCCGCAGGGCGTCGCGCAGGAACGCGGCCCGCTCGCGCACGTCCTCGAAGAACCCGGGCGCGGTGATCACGTCCAGCACCGCGGCGCCGGCGGCCATGCCGATCGGGTGGCCGTCGGTGGTGGAGCCGTTGAGGAAGCCCACGCGGTGCTCGGTGCCGTGGAGCGCGTCGTAGATCGGGCGGGACACGGCGAGCGCGGCCAGCGGGAAGTAGCCGGCGCTCAAGCCCTTGCCCAGCACCAGCATGTCCGGCACGGCCTCCAGCCGCTCGCTGACGGTCATCGAACCGGCCCGGCCCGCGCCGGTGGTGATCTCGTCGGCGATCACGTGGATGCCGCGGGCCCGGCACCCCGCGATCAGCGCGTTGAGGTAGCGGTGCGGCACCGGCTGGACGAACGTGCCGAGCACCGGTTCCACCATGACGGCGGTGACCCGCTCCGCGCCGATCTCGTCGACCAGGTCGAGCACCGGGCGCACGGGGTCGTCGCCGCCGTCGCCGAAGTCCGGGGTCGGCGCGTTGCGGACGAACGGGTCGATCGGCGCGGAGAACCGGTGGAACACCTCCTCGCCGGTCAGGGCGGTGGCCAGCGGACCGGTGCCGTGGTAGCTGCCCTTCACGGTGACGACGTGGGTGCGTTCCGGTTCACCGGTCATCCGCCGGTGGAACCGCGACAGCATGGCGGCGGCCTCGGTCATCTGGCTGCCGGTGTTGCCGAACCTGATGTGGTCCAGCGGGCTCGGCAGCGCGGCGGCGAGCCGGGCCGCGTACTCGGCCGCGACCCGCGTCGGGTGCTCGTAGCGCATCACCGTGCCGGAGGGCAGCACGTCGAGCTGCGCGCGCATGGCGGCCTTCACCGGCTCGCAGGAGTAGCCGAGGGTGACGTTCCACATGGAGGAGCGGGCGTCGAGGTACTCGCGGCCCGCCGCGTCGCGCACCCTGCTGCCGGAGCCGCCGACCAGGAACATGCCCGGGTCGGAGTCGCGGAAGAAGTCCTCCATCGGCGCGTTGCCGTGCCAGAGGTGGTAGCTGTCCGAGTCGAACATTGAGCCCCCGGCCGGAGTTCCGACGTGCGCTGGCCAACGGGTGCGGCGCACCCCTCACCGCGTCCCGTGAATTCGGGGGTGGAATCGGTGCGAGGTGGGAAAAGCCGAACCCGTCGACCTGATCGGGTCAGGACGTTAGGTGCGCGGTGCGGGCGGCATCAACCCCCTTCGGGCACTCCACTCATTCGGCCTAGCGGCGGTTCTCCGGGCCGGACGGGGAGGTGGAGCGATGGCGGTCGACGATCCCGACTGGCACCGCGTGGGCCGATGAGCGGATCTCCGCTGCACCCGGCTCCCCGCACGCCGGTCGGGACGAGCGGAAGACCTCGGTCCCGCTCGGTCGTCGAGCCGGCTGAACCCGCCGCGGACGTGGCCGACGAGCGGTTCGGCACCTCGAACCCGGCCACCGCCGAACCCGCCGTCAGGCCGTCAGCCGGGTCGGCTCGGCGGCTCGCACAGGCCGGTGTCGTCGCCGGCGAGGCTCGCCGAACGGGCGCTCATCCCGGTCGCGAGTCCCGGTTCGGTCAGCACCCGCCGCAGGGCCGCGGCGATGGCGGCCGGGTCGCGGTGGGGCACCAGCAGCCCGGCGCCGTCCACCAGCAGTTCGACGGCGTGCGGGAACTCGGTGGCGATGACCGGCCTGCGAGCGGCCAGGGCTTCGACGAGCACACCGGAGGTGACCCGCTCGGACGAGTCGTAGGGGAGCAGGACGACATCGGCGCGGTCGACCAGCTCCGCCTGCGCGCCCACCTCCCGGTGGGTCGGGTCGAACTCGACCAGGTCCGCGACGCCGCAGGCGATGGCGCGGTTGCGGAGGTTCCTGCGGTAGACCTCGCCCTCCTGCGCCGGCACCTCGGGGTCGGTCTGCCCGACCACCAGGTAACGCGGCTTGAGGTCGCGCAGCGCACCCAGCGCGGAGATGGCCCACTCGATGCCGTTGCCGCGCCCCAGCGGGCCCCAGGTCAGGATCAGCGGCCTGTCGGGGGACGGTTCGCGGGCGGTCACCGCGGTGTCGGCGTGGCCGACGACTTCCCCGATCACCCGCCGCCGGCCGGGCGCCACCGCGCTCAGGCGGTGCAGCAAGGCGGCGGTGAACGTGGCCAGTCCGCACCGGGTGGGCGGGTGCGTGCTCAGGAAACCGTGAGTGCGGAACACGGGGCCCTTCGGGTCGGGGTGGAACGCGGGCCCGGCACCGCCGGCGAGGACCACGCCGTCCGCGGGGTGGTCGGCTGAACGATTTCCGAGTCGGTGATCAGCGCACCTTCTCGGGGATGTGGTCCAGCGCGTCCAGCACGCGCACGGCGAGTTCCCGCGCGTCCTTCCCGCTGATCCCGGAATGCGCCGACAGCGTCTCCCGGACCAGTTCGACCCTGCGTTCGTACGAGGACAAGTAGGTCGGTGTCGTCATGAGGTGCTCCTGCTCGTCTGTGCCGGGACTCGACCACCGTCCGCTTCGCGATCCGCGAGGGCGGTGCGGGACGGGTCGGTCGTGAGTCGGGCCGGGGTGGTCGTGCTGATGCCCGCGGTGAGCAGGTCGTCGACGGTCTGGACGTTGTCGAGGTCCGTCGCGAGCGTCATGGTGCGGTGCGCGGAGGCCGGGTCGGTGTTCGACGGCACGACGAGCAGAGTGAGGCGGTGACCGTCCTCCGCGACCAGGTCCACGGTGTGCGCGGGCCGCGAGTTGAACCCGTCGAGCCGGATCCGACGGCTGTCGGCGGCGGTGCGACGGGGCGCGGTGTTCCACTCGGAGAGGTTGTAGCTCACCCGCAGGACGTCGCCCAGCCGAACCGCCAACGCCGCCGGCAGCGCGGGGAGTTCGACGACGAGGTCCCGGGCTCCCGTCTCCGGCCGGAAAGGCCGGTTTCGCACTTTCGCCGAGTACGACACGAGCTTGACCGCTCCTGTGCGGGATGTTCTCGACAGCGTCGACCCTACACCCGCCGGGCCATGATCGACCGAAAAATCGCCGAATATTTTCTGTCGTCGAACCGAATAAACACAGCCAATTCTCAGGAAACGTCCGCCGGGCCGGGGGTTCGAGCACGGCTATCGATTGCGCGGGTGGGCCTTGCGTGTAGCATCGGAGTACGAGGCGACGTTTCTCCGTGAAACCGCCGCTCTGCCGAAACGGCCGCGAGTTCGGCGTCGGGCGATTTGATCACATTCCGGACGGCCGCACCGCGCGACCGGAGGACGGAGCAACGGCATGAGCACGTCGGAGCGCGCGACCCGGGAGTCGACCACAGGGCGGCCGGCCTCGCGACCGCGGCCGGCGGAGGTCGGCTCTCCGATCCACTCCGCGCGGATCCTCCACTTCGGCCACGACGACGCCGACCCGCGGCGCAGCCGGGTCCCCGCGGACTCCGGTCGCGTCCCGCCGGCGGAGTTCCTCGCGGAGCGGAGCACCTGATGGTCGACGTCTCCCGTGACGCGGTCATGGGCTTCGAGTGGGCGCGCCCCACCTCGTTCGCACGACCGGACTCCCCGGTGGGCGACCACGTGCGCCACTACGGCGTGGACCACAGCCCGTCCTACCCGTGGAACCCGGCGACGCGGGAGGTCGGCGAAGCGCTGCTCCCGCACCTGCGGCCGGTCCTCACCGGCGCCCGGGAGCCGAGCGGGGACATCCGGCGTGCCGTCGAGATCCGCGGGGGAACCGTCCTGAACCCCGGCATCCCCTCGTTCCGACACCGTTCACCGGAGTGCCCGCACGCCCGCGTCAGACCTCCGGCCGCCGAACCGCGCGGAGGTGGGGACCCGCGCGGACGCGACAGGGCCGTACCCGGTGGACGCCGGCGATCCCGCGCGGAACCGTTCCGCGAGCCGACACCCGCACTGACACCCGATGGCAATCCACGGAGGACTGAGAGCACATGCGCGCCACCCCCGAAGGCGAAGCGGTCATCGCCCAGCGGCTTCAACTCGCGACCGGGTTCCACGTGTCGGAACGCGACTGGGTCGTAGGGCACCTGGATGCCCTCGGTACGCGGTTGAGGTCGTTCCGAGCCGATCAGATCGACCTGGAGATCAGCCTGAAAGACCGCGAGGGCGTCGAGCAACGGGTCACCCTGGAGTGCTGGATCAACCGAACTCCTCGTCTGCACCTCGTCGCCACGTCCTCGAAGCGCGATCTGTCAGCGGCGCTGGGCGAGGTCCGCAACGAGTTGGTCCGACAGGTCGACGAGGCCAAGACGCGCACCGAACCGCGCAGCAACCGCGCCCTGAGGGTGGTACCCGAGTTGCCCGAGCAGGAATAGGCGACGAACCCGGACGGCCCGTCACCCACCGCCTCGCGCGCTGCCCGATGACGGGGACGGCCACGGCACGACCCCCGCCGGGGTGCACGTCGCCCGCCCCGTCCACCGGACTGCCCACACCCGCCGGTGTGGGGCGTCCCGGTTTCGGCCCCCCCCGAGCGCGTTGGGCCGCGGGGGAAACCCCGGCCCGCCGGGGCGGGTAGGG
>NZ_JBHWIE010000191.1:0-14220 GCF_042732085.1 Actinosynnema sp. NPDC059797 | reverse complement strand
ACGAGGGACCGGGCGGTGGCGGCGGGCGCCCGACCGGCGGCCGGGGTGACCCGCCAGGATGACGGCAGCCGGGCGGGCGGCTTCGTGGACCCGTTCGGGACGCTGTGGTGGGTGAGCACGCCCGCCTGAGAGGAGGGCGCGGCATGACGGCGGTCCGGCTGCTGGTGCTGGGCGCGGTGCGGAGGCGGGGACGGGCGCACGGCTACCAGGTGCGCGCCGACCTGGAGTCGTGGGGCGCGCACGAGTGGTCCAACGCGGCGCCGGGTTCGGTCTACCACGCGCTGAAGGCCATGGCGGGCCAGGGGTTCCTGCTGGCGCACGAGACCACGCCCAGCGAGGCGGGCGGGCCGCCGCGCGTGGAGTACGAGGTGACCGGGGAGGGGGAGCGGGCGTACTTCGACCTGCTCCGCGCCGCCCTGGTCAACCGGGACCCGCGCCTGGACCTGCTCGCCGCGGCGGTGGGGCTGATCGAGGACCTGCCCCGCGCCGAGGCCGTCGACCTGCTGCGGCGGCGTGCCGCGGCGATGGACGAGTGGCGGTCGTCCATCGCCGGGCACCTGCCGCCGGACGCCGACCTGGACGACTGGGGCCCGGTCGGCGAGGTGGTCGGCCTGTGGCTGCACACGGCCCGCAGCCGGGCGGAGTGGACGCACCGCCTGCTCCGCCGACTGGAGGAGGGCGCCTACCGCATGGCCGGGGAGTGAGAACCGGGGGAGCGGCGAGAGGGGCGGGGTGCCCCCGGGGCGTGAGCGGTGCGGTGGGAGCGGCGGGGGCGGCTGCCTGAACCGCCGCTGCCCGAACCGCCTACTCGAAGCGCGAGGGGTCGCCCGCCCCGCGCCGGATGATCTCCGGCTCGCCCTGCGAGAAGTCGACGACGGTCGTGGGCTCGGTGCCGCAGTCGCCGGAGTCCAGCACCGCGTCCACCACGTGGTCCAGGCGCTCCTTGATCTCCCAGCCCTGCACCAGCGGCTCGTCCTGGTCCGGCAGCAGCAGCGTGCTGGACAGCAGCGGTTCGCCCAGTTCGGCCAGCAGCGCCTGCGCCACCGGGTGGCTCGGGATGCGCGCGCCCACCGTCTTCTTCTTCGGGTGCATCAGGCGGCGCGGCACCTCGGTGGTGGCCGGGAGGATGAACGTGTAGCTGCCCGGCGTGGCCGCCTTGATCGCCCGGAACACCGCGTTGTCCACGTGCACGAACTGGCCCAGCTGGGCGAAGTCCCGGCACATCAGGGTGAAGTGGTGCTTGTCGTCGAGGTGGCGGATCTGCCGGATGCGGTCCAGGCCCTCCTTGTTGCCCAGCCGGCAGCCCAGCGCGTAGCAGGAGTCGGTGGGGTAGGCGACGAGCCCGTCGTCCTTGATCAGCGCGACCACCTGGTCCACGGCCCTGCGCTGCGGGTTGACCGGGTGCACGTCGAAGTACCTCGCCATGCCGGGAGCCTAGTCCCCCGAACGGTCGAGCGCGGGCAGGCCCGGTGCGGTGGTCGGTCCGGCCGGCCGGCTCTCGCCCGTGACCGGCCCCGCCTGGGCCGGCCAAACCCCTCCGCCACCTTCGCGCGAAACAAGTGCCCACGGAGGTGATCGCTGCGGTTCTCACGCAGCGATATCAGCCGCTAGGCCGTTAGTGTCGTCAATTGGTCTTTATCAGTGAAGGACCGGGAGAGGACGCGACATGTTTTCGCAGATGAGCGCGAGAGCTTTCTACGGAAAGTTGACCAGGCGCTATTCGATACGCACTCTTGTCACTCGAACAGGTGTGGTCGCATTGTTGCTCGTGTCGCTGTGGAGACCCGCGTCGGCGGACGACCGGTGGCCGTCCCGGATCCAGGTGTTCGTCGCCAACAGCGCCTCGAACACCGTCACCGTCTACGACACCCGGTTCGGCCAGGTGGTGGCGACGGTGCCGGTGGGCCGCAACCCCGTGGGCGTGGGCGCGGTCCCCGGCGGCGACCTGGTGTACGTGACCAACGAGCAGGCCGCCTCCGTCTCCGCGATCAACGCGCGGACCCACGAGGTGGTCGCGACCATCCCGGTCGGGCGGAACCCGTTCGGCGTGGCGGCCACCCGGGACCGCGCGTACGTGACCAACTTCGGCTCCGACACGGTCACCGTGATCGACATCGCCACGAACCGGCCGCTCCGGGACGTCCCGGTCGGCCGCTTCCCGCACACCCCGGCCGTGAGCCCGGACGGCCGGTTCGTCTACGTCACCAACAACGGCGGCCAGAGCGTGACGGTGATCGGCACCGACGACGACGACCCGATCACCACCATCCCGGTCGGCCGCTTCCCCGCGGGCGTCGCGTTCAGCCCGGACGGCGAGCGGGCGTACGTGGCGAACACCGGCTCGAACACCGTGACCGTCATCAACGCCGGTCGCCACAGGCCGATCGCCACCAAGCCGGTCGGCCGCGCGCCGATGGGCGTCGCGGTCACCCCGGGCGGGCGGGTGCACGTGGCGAACTCCGCCGAGGACACCGTGTCGATCCTCGACCTGTCCGGTGACCCGGTCGGCCCGGCCGTGCCCGTCGGGAAGCGTCCCGAGGGTGTCGCCGCCAGCCCCGACGACAGCTTCGTCTACGTCACGAACGCCAGGTCGAACACCATGTCGGTGCTCGACGCGCGGACCGGCGCCGTGGTGGCGACCGTGCCCGTGGGGCTGGAGCCGGAGGGTGTCGCCGTCACGTCGTGAGGCGTGCGCGGGAACGCCCGGACGTGCTTAGGGTCCCCTAACGTACGGTGGAGGTGACTGCGCTGATCGAGTGACCGAGGAGTGCGCGAATGGCCCACTACGGCCGGGTGGTGCGAACCGAGCGGATCGCGCCCCACATGATCCGGGTCGTGTTCGGCGGTGACGGGCTCGCGGACTTCGCGCCCGGCCCGCACACCGACAGCTACGTGAAGCTGCTCTTCCCGCAGGAGGGCGTCACCTACCCGGAGCCGTTCGACCTCGCGCTCGTCCGCGAGTCCCTGCCGCGCGACCAGTGGCCCCGCACGCGCACCTACACGGTCCGCAAGTGGGACGCCGGCGCCCGCGAGCTGTGGATCGACTTCGTGGTGCACGGTGACTCGGGCGTCGCCGGGCCGTGGGCGGCCGGTGCCCGGCCCGGTGACGTGCTGCACTTCGCCGGTCCGGGCGGCGCCTACGCGCCCGACCCGGCCGCCGCGTGGCACCTGCTGGCCGGTGACGAGAGCGCCTGGCCCGCCATCGCGGCCGCGGTGGAGGCCCTGCCCCCGGGCGCCCGGGCCACGGTGCTCGTCGAGGTCGACGGCCCCGATGACGAGCAGGTCGTGAGCACCGCGGGCGACGTGGACCTGGTGTGGCTGCACCGGCTCGGCAGGCCCCGCGGCCAGGCGGTCGTCGAGGCGGTCGCCAAGCTGGACTTCCCGGACGGCGCCGTGCACGTGTTCGTGCACGGCGAGGCGAACATGGTCAAGGGGCTGCGCGGCCACCTGCGGCTGGACCGCGGCGTGCCGCGCCACCGGATGTCGATCTCCGGCTACTGGCGGCTCGGCGCGGACGAGGACGGGTGGCAGTCGTCCAAGCGCGAGTGGAACCAGCAGGTCGAGCGGGAGCAGGAGGAGGCGTAGGTCAGCGCAGCGCGTCCGCCAGGCCCAGGGGCGTGGCGGGCGGCAGCGGCCCGTCGGACTGGAACGCCTGGAGGAAGTAGGCCACCAGCCGGCGGGAGGCGGCCAGGGTCGCCTCGGCCGACCCGGCGTCGATGCCGCCGTTGGCCATCAGCAGCAGGACGAGGTCGTCGACCACGAAGTCGGCGCGCAGCCGCCCGGTGGCCTTGGCCCGCCGCACCAGCTCGGCGAGCGCCTCCTCGGCCCGAGCGCGCTCCCGCGCCACCGGGAGCGCGTCCGGGAACGCGGCCAGGAACGCCGCGCTGAACCCGCGGTCCGACGCCTGCATCGCGCAGACCTGGCCGACCACGACGCAGAACCCGCGCCACGGGTCGGGGTCTTCCAGGGCCTGGTGCACCACCGACGTGCACGAGGCGAACTGCTCCGCGAACACCGCGGTGACCAGCGCGTCCTTGGTCGGGAAGCGGCGGTAGAGGGTCGCGACGCCCACGCCGGCGCGCCGCGCTATGGCGGTCATCGGCACGTCCAGCCCCTCGGCCGCGAAGACCTCGCGCGCCACGGCGAGCACCCGGTTCCGGTTGGCCAGCGCGTCCACGCGCAACTGAGTCGGTTCACCAACCACGGCTCTCACTTTAGCCCAAGTGGAAGACACCTTCCGGTTCCCGGTGTTAGAAGTGGAAGGTAGTTTCCACTTACTGCGGAGGGTGATGATGCGCGCAGCGCTCTACGACCGTTACGGCCCGCCGGAGGTGCTCTACGAGGGCACCGTGCCGGAACCGGCCGTCCCGCCGGGCCACCTGCTGGTCCGGGTCCACGGGGCCAGCGTGAACGGCGGTGAGGTGGCGCTCCGGGCCGGCTGGTTCGGCCCGCTGGCCGGCAAGCGCTTCCCGAAGCGGGTGGGCATCGACTTCGCGGGCGAGGTCGTCCGCGGTCCCGGCCACGAGCCCGGCACCCTCGTGTGGGGCGGCCTGCCGCGCCTGTCGTTCGGCAGCGCCGCCGAGTACGTCGCCGTCCACCCGCGCCAGGTCGCGCCCGCGCCGGCCGACCTCGACCCGGTGCTCGCCGCCGCGCTGCCGGGCGTCGGCGCCACCGCCATCATCGCCCTGCGCGACAAGGCGCGCCTGCGCGCGGGGGAGCGGCTGCTGGTGCGCGGCGCGAGCGGCGGCGTGGGCAGCGTCGCGGTCCAGCTCGGCAAGGCGTACGGCGCGCACGTCACGGCGCTCGCGAGCGCCCGCAACCTCGACTTCGTGCGCGAGCTGGGCGCGGACGAGGCGGTGGACTACGCGACGGACCCGGCGGGCCTGGGCCGGTTCGACGTCGTCCTGGACACCTACGGCAGCTCGCCGCGCGCCTACCGCCGGCTGCTCGCCCCGGGCGGGCGCATGGTCGGCATCGCCTTCCGCTCGGCGGGCGACCTCGCCTACCTGCTGGGGTCGGTGGTGTTCGGGTCGCGTCGCGTGCGGTTCTTCAGCGGCAACCCGCGGCACGAGCTGTTCGCCGACCTGACCGAGCTGGTCGAGCGCGGCGCGATCCGGCCCGTGGTCGAAGGGGTGCACCCGCTCGGGCGCATCGCCGACGCCCACCGCGCGCTGGAGGCCGGCGGCGGCCGGGGGAAGCAGGTCGTCCGCGTGATCGGCTGACCACGTTGCGCTGTCGGGGGTAACGCCGGTCACGCCCGTCCGATGGTCAGGCATACACCCGTTCGGCACCTGGAGTGGGCAGTGATCGAGAACTCGACAGCAGGTCTGGTGATGTTGCCCGGCGAGGTCACCGTGACGGTGACCCGGGAGGAGCACCACCAGACCTCGTTGGCGCGGTACGACGTCGCGCCCGGCGGGCACCGCCGCGTCGCGGTCGAGCTGGGCTGGTGCACGATCGGCTCGGGCAAGCACCGCGGCCGGCGGGCGGTGGAGGTCCTGCTCGACGGTCGGCGGGTCGGCGAGCTGACCCACCTGATGTCCCAGCGCTACGCCGGGCTGGTCAGCCACGTCGCCGACCGGGGCGGCCGGCCGGGGTGCGAAGCGGTGGTGCAGCGGGGCCCCCGGGGGCTGGAGGTCCTGCTGCGCCTGCCGCGTGACGCGGAGGCCGCGGTCCCGGTGGCGCCGCCGACCGCCGTCTTCGGCGCGCCCCCGCCCGCCCCGCGGCACCCGGCCGCGTTCGGCTCGGTGCCGCCCCCGCCGCAGCACACCGCCGCGTTCGCCGCGGTGCCGCCCGGTCCCCCCGCGCCGGCCAGGTCGCGCCGTCCGATGTGGATCGCGGCGGGGGTCGTGGCCCTGCTGTTCGTCTTCATCGGAGCCTTGTCCGACGACGACGAGCCGGCGAACACGGCCGCCGAGCTGAGCACCGCGCCGACCACCACGACGACCCGGACGACCACCGCGCGGCCGACGACGACCACCACGACGACCACGACCACCACCGCGCCGACCACGACCACCACGACGCCGCCCCCGCCGCCGCAACCCGAGCCCGAGCCGAACCCCCAGCCGCAGCCGCAGCCGAACCCCCAGCCGCAGCCACAACCGCAGCCACAACCCCAGCCCCAGCCGCCGGCGCCGCAGCCCGCGCCCAACACCGGCTGCCACGCCAGCTACACGCCGTGCGTGCCGATCGCCGGCGACGTCGACTGCGAGGGCGGCAGCGGCAACGGGCCCGCCTACGTCCGCGGGCCGGTCACCGTCATCGGTCCGGACGTCTACGGCCTCGACCACGACAAGGACGGCGTCGGCTGCGAGTGAGTCAGCCGACGGGCTCCTCGGTCCGGTCGGACCGAGGGGCCAGCACGTCCGCGAACACCGCCGCGAGCACGCACAGCACCACCGGCACGACGAACGCGGCGTTCAGCGGGATCCAGTGGGCCAGGCCGCCTATCAGCGCGGGACCGGCCAGCAGTCCCACGTAGCCGAGGCCGACGACCCGCGCCATCAGCGCCCCGGACGCCCTCGGGTCGAGGTTGCCCGCCGCGCTGAACAGCTGCGGCACGCTGCCCGACAGGCCCAGGCCGAACAGCGCCCAGCCCGCCAGCGCCAGCGGCAGCCACGACGTGAACACCACCAGGGTCAGGCCGAACGCGGCCAGCGCCGACCCGTACCGGACGATGGCCACCGGGCCGACCAGCGCGGCGACCCGGTCGGTGGCGAACCGGCCCGCGGTCATCGCGACCGCGAACGAGCCGTAGGCGAACGCGGCGGTGCTCGTGGACGTGCCGAGGACGTCCTCCGAGTGCAGCGCGGCCCAGTCGTTGGCCACGCCCTCGGCGAGCATCATCGCGAACGCGATGGCGCCCAGCAGCCAGACGAGCTTGCGCGACGGCTTGGCCGACGGCGCGGCGTCGGCGCTGCCCGGCTCCTCGGGTGCGGGCGTCGCGTCGATCACGAACCGGGCGGCGGCCAGCGAGACGACCACGCAGGCCGCGCCGGTGACGCCGAGCGTCACCGCGGTCGGCACGTCGGCGGCCAGCGTGCCCGCGCCGACCAGGGCGGCGAGCGCGCCGCCGATCGACCACATCGCGTGGAACGCCGCCATGATCGGCCGCGGGTAGGCGCGTTCCACCACCACGGCGTGGGAGTTCATCGCCACGTCGATGGTGCCGTTGCCGAAGCCCAGGCAGAACAGGGCGAGGCCCAGGGTCCACCACGAGTCGGCCAGGCCGGGGCCGACCAGCGCGACGCCCAGCAGCACGCCGGCCGCGGGCAGCAGGCGGCGCTGGCCGAAGCGGTCGGCCAGGGGGCCGGCGACCTGCATGCCGAGGAACGCCGCGCCACCCAGCACGAGCAGCAGGCCGCCCAGCGCGCTGTGGGAGATGCCGGTGGCGCGCTCCACGTTCGGGATGTGCACCACCCACATCCCGACGGCGAACCCGTTGAGGGTGAAGTAGGTCCAGGTCGCGACGCGCGCGGCACGTGGCAGGGGTTGGGTCACGGGTTCTCCTGTGCGGGTTGGGCGACGTGCACCAGCACGCCGAGCGCGGCCAGCGCGGCGCGCTGGTCCTCCGGCGCGGTGGGGTCGGTGACGAGCACGTCGGGCCGGTCGGCCGGGCAGACGTGGGCCATGGCGGTGCGGTCCCACTTGCTGCCGTCGGCCAGCGCGATGGTGCGGGCGGACACCGCGAGCGCCTGCTGCTTGACCTCGGCGTCGGCCAGGTCGTGCGCGGTGAGCCCGCCGGTGGTGCTCAGCGCGCAGGGGCTGAGCACGGCCACGTCGAAGCGCAGCGCCCGCAGCGAGGCCAGGGTCAGCGGGCCGACCAGGGCCAGCTCGCCGGGCCGCGGCTCGCCGCCGGGCAGCAGCAGCCGCACCTTTGGCGCGTCCAGCAGCTCGCGGACCGCGTGCAGCGACAGCGGCATGACCGCGACCGACCGCCCGCGCAGCAGCCGGGCCACCTCCAGCGCCGTGGTGCCGCTGTCGAGCAGGACGGTCTCGCCGTCCCGGATCAGCTCGACCGCGGCGGCGGCGATCGCGCGCTTGGCGTCGGCCGCCGAGGTGGCGCGGGCGGCGAACGGCGGCTCGACGCCCGCCGGCGTGGCCGGCACCGCACCGCCGTGCACCCGGCGCAGCACGCCGCTCGCGGCGAGCAGGTCGAGGTCGCGGCGGATGGTCATCTCCGACGCCCCGGTCGCCGCCGCCAGCTCGGCCACGGCGACCTGGGCCGCGGTGCTGAGCCGTTCCACGATCACCCGGTGTCGCTCGGCGCTCTTCACCCTGCGATGGTGCCAAGCAGGTGTGCGTTCGAACAAGTTCATTGTTAGAACGCTCATAGGCGCTGAGTGGTGGAGCCCGGTTCCGGCGGCGGTGGCGGGTCCGGGCTCAATGAGGAACCGCGCGCGTACGCGGTGGAACGGTCGTGAAGTTGCCTCACTTTCGGGGCAACACGATGCGGGGGTCGCGCCCTTTAAGGGGCGTGAACCGCACGAGAAGCAGACTCCTGGCGATGTGCGCGGGCGCGTTGACGGCCATGGGCGTGACCGCGGTGGTCTCGACGGGCCAACCGCAGGAGGACCCGGCGCCCGTGGCGCGGGCGGCCACCACGACGGCCCTGCCCGCCTCGGGCGTGGAGCTGAAGGCCGCGCCGGAGGAAGTGACCGTGACGCCCGAGCCGACGCCCGCGCCCAGGACGCTGCCCGAACTCCGCCAGGGCCCGGTGGACCTGGCGGGCCTGGCGCCCGGGGTGCGGCGCGGTGTCGCGGTCTTCGACCTGGGCACGGGGGAGGAGCTGTTCACCGACCTGCCCGACGAGCCGTTCCCGGCGGCCTCGGTGATCAAGCTGCTGATCGCCCTCGACGCGCTGGAGAACGGCGTCGGGTCCGCGGAGTCGGTGACCCGGATGCTCGCCACCAGCAGCGACGGCATCGCCAACCGGCTGTGGCGGACCTCGATCCCGCGGGACTGGGCGGCGCGGATCGGGCTGACCGGCCTGGTGCCGCCGCCCGACCCGTACAAGTGGGGCGACGCGCTGATGACCGCCCGCGACGTGGTGGCCGTCTACCGGTACGTGCTCGACTCGCCGTGGTCCCGGCTGGTCGTCGAGGCGCTGGAGGGCGCGACCCCGGTCGGCGAGGACGGCGTCGACCAGACCTTCGGCATCCCGGACGCCCTCGGCGACCACCGGTGGGGCGTGAAGCAGGGCTGGGCGTGCTGCTACGACGGCTCCCGGGCGCTGAACACCACGGGCATCGTCGACGGCCGGTACGTGGTGGCCGTGCTCACCCGGCAGCCCTCTTCCACCGGCTACGCCGAGGCGGGCAGGCGGGTGACCTCCCTGGTGGCTGAGCTGGCCCCGCTGTTCGGGGCGGTGTGACGTGGGGCACGGGCGCCTCCGGCGCGGGGACGGCCGGCCCCGCCGCGGCCAACCGGTGACGTGACCGACCACGAGTTCCTGGCGTACGTGGGCGCGAGCGCCCCGATGCTGCGCCGCGTCGCCCTCCGCCTGTGCGGCGACCGGCATGACGCCGACGACCTCACGCAGGCGACCCTGGTGAAGCTGTACGCGGCGTGGCCGCGGTTGGGGCGGGACGTGCACCTGGACGCCTACGCGCGGAAGGTGCTGCTGCGCACGGCGATCGACCAGGGGCGGCGGTCGTCCCGCAGGCACGAGACCGCGGTGGAGGAGCCGCCGCCGGTGCCGGTCGCGCCGGCCCGGGTGGAGGAGGTGCTCGACGTGCGCGCCGCGCTGGTGCGGTTGCCGCCGGGGCAGCGGGCGGTGGTGGTGCTGCGCTACTGCGAGGACCTGAGCCTGGCCGAGACCGCCCGGCGGTTGGGGTGCGCGGAGGGCACGGTGAAGAGCCAGGCGGCCAAGGGGCTCGCCGCGCTGCGGGAGCTGTTGGCGGGCGAGGGCGAGCGGGCGGCCGCGTGAGGGGGCTGCCGCGCGAGGGGGCTGTAGGTGGTGCGACCGCGTGAGAGGGCTGTCGCGTGAGAGGGCTGTGGGTGGTGCGACCGCGTGAAGGTGCGGGCTCGGCGGGGCGGGCGGTTGGTCTGAACGGGCCTGGCAGGCGGTTCATCGCCTCCCTATCGTTCAGGCTGGTCTGGGAGCGCTCCCAGCCTGTTCACGGGAGAGGGATTCTCGATGAGGAGAGTTCTCGCCGGTGCGCTCGCCACCTCCGTCGTCGCCGCGCTGGTCGCGGTCGCGCAGGTCGGTTCGGGCGCCGCCGCGGCGGACGACCCGGTGGTGGTCGTCAACAGCACGTTCGAGGACGCCACGACCCAGGGGTGGGGGCCCCGCGGCGGTCACGCGGTCGAGGTGAGCACGGCCGTCGCCCACGGGGGCGCGCACAGCCTCGCCGCCACCGGCCGCACGCAGAGCTGGGAGGGCCCGACGCTCGACCTGCTGGACGAGGTCGACAAGGGCACCAGGTACGAGCTGTCGGTGTGGGTCCGGCTCGCGGCGGGCGAGGCGCCCACGCAGGCGCGGCTGTCCGTCGAGCGCCGCACCGCCGGCACCCCGTCCTACGACCAGGTGGTGGGCGACACCGCCGTCACCGCGGACGGCTGGGTCAACCTCAAGGGCAGCTACACCCTGGCCGCCGACGTGGACTTCCTCGCCGCCTACGTCGAGCTGACCAGCGCCACCACGTCGCTGCACATCGACGACTTCACCCTCTCCTACACGCCGCTGCCGCCGATCCAGACCGACATCCCGGCGGTCAAGGACGCGCTGGCCGAGCACTTCGACGCCGTCGGCGCGGCGGTCGAGCCCGCGCAGCTCCTGGGCAACCACGGTCAGCTGCTCGCCAGGCACTTCAACTCCATCACCCCGGGCAACCAGCTCAAGTGGGACGCCACCGAGCCCACCGAGGGCGCGTTCCGGTTCGGCGACGCCGACGCGCTGGTCGCCTTCGCCAAGGCCAACGGCATGGCCGTGCGCGGCCACACCCTCGTGTGGCACCAGCAGACGCCCGCCTGGGTGTTCCAGGACGCCGCCGGCGCGGACATGACCGCGACCCCGGAGAACAAGGCGCTGCTGCTGGCCCGCCTGGAGGCGCACATCCGCGGCGTGGTCGGCCACTACGGCGACGACATCGGCGTGTGGGACGTGGTCAACGAGGTCATCGACGAGAACCAGGCCGACGGCCTGCGCCGCAGCCGGTGGTTCGAGATCACGGGGCTGGACTACATCCGCACGGCGTTCCGCGTGGCCCGCGAGGTCGCGCCCGACGCGGTGCTGGTGATCAACGACTACAACACCAACGTCCCCGCCAAGCGGGACAAGTTGCACGCCCTGGTGGCGCAGTTGCGG
Organism: Actinosynnema sp. NPDC059797; assembly: GCF_042732085.1. Classification (NCBI taxonomy): domain Bacteria; kingdom Bacillati; phylum Actinomycetota; class Actinomycetes; order Pseudonocardiales; family Pseudonocardiaceae; genus Actinosynnema; species Actinosynnema sp. NPDC059797. The sequence continues at coordinate 2,909 of NZ_JBHWIE010000191.1, read as the reverse complement.
GCCGAGGGCGTGCCGGTGGACGCGGTCGGGCACCAGATGCACGTCAACGTGCAGTGGCCGTCGGTCGCCGAGACCGAGGAGATGATCACCAAGTTCGCGCCGCTGGGCGTCGACCAGCAGGTCACCGAGATGGACGTCTCCATCTACACGGACAACAGCCAGTCCTACCCGACCCCGCCCGCCGAGGTGCTGCTGGCGCAGGCGCACCGGTACCGCGACCTGTTCGAGGTCTTCAAGCGGTACTCGGACAAGATCAGCTCGGTGACCGTGTGGGGCCTGGCCGACGACAACACGTGGCTCGACAGCTTCCCGGTGACCCGCAAGGACCACCCGCTGCTGTTCGACACCCGGCTCCAGGCCAAGGACGCCTACTGGGGCGTGGTGGACCCGGGCCAGATCGGCGGTCCGACCACGACGACGACCACGACCACCACCACCACGACGACCACGACCACGACCACGACCACCACCGACTCGCCGCCGCCCGCGAGCTGCGCCGTGTCCTACGACGTCGTGGGCCAGTGGCAGAACGGGTTCCAGGGCTCGGTCCGCATCACCAACCGCAGCACCGCGCCCATCGACAAGTGGACGCTGACCTGGCAGTACGCCAACGGCCAGCGGGTCACCCAGCTCTGGAACGGCGCCTTCCGCCAGTCCGGCGGGCAGGTCACCGTGGACCACGTCGCGTGGAACCACCTGATCCCGCCGGGCGGCTCGACGTCGATCGGCTTCCTCGGCACCTGGTCGGGCGTGAACACCAAGCCGACCGCGTTCACCCTCAACGGCCTGGCCTGCCGGCTCGGCTAGCGCGACCGCCCGGGTGGGAACCGGCCCTGCCGATCCCACCCGGGCATTTGCCTAAACCCTTTAGGAAAGCGCATAATCCCTTCTGGAAACAGGAGGGATCTTCATGGCACGTGTGGGACTGACTTCGGCACGGCTGACCCGGGCGGGCGCCGAGCTGGCCGACGAGGTCGGCTTCGACCAGGTGACCGTCACCGAGCTGGCCAGGCGGTTCGACGTCAAGGTCGCGAGCCTGTACTCGCACGTGAAGAACTCGCACGACCTCAAGACCCGCATCGCCCTGCTCGCGCTGGAGGAGCTGGCCGACCTGGGCGCCGCCGCGCTGGCCGGCCGGGCGGGCAAGGACGCCCTGGTCGCGCTGGGCGACGTCTACCGCGACTACGCGCGGGAGCACCCCGGCCGCTACGCCGCCACCAGGTTCCGGCTCGACCCGGCCACGGCCGCCGCGAGCGCGGGCGGCAGGCACGCGCAGATGACCCGGGCGATCCTGCGCGGCTACGACCTGGCCGAACCGGACCAGACGCACGCGGTCCGGCTGCTGGGCAGCGTCTTCCACGGCTTCGTCAGCCTGGAGCTGGACGGGGGGTTCAGCCACAGCGAGCCCGACTCCCGGGAGACGTGGACGCGCGTGCTGGACGCCCTCGACGCCCTGCTGCGGAACTGGCCCGCCCCGTGAACGGGTCCCGCACCGACCACCCGAACACCCCGATCGAGCAGGCGGCGACGATGAGCACCCCGTTGATCACCACCCCCATCACCACCGACCTCCTGCGCGGCGCCGTCGAGGTCGAGCGCACCGGGCACGGCCTGCTGCCGCACCGGCTGCCCGCGCGGGCCCGCGCCCAGCTCGCCGACGGCCAGCTCGCCATGGCCGAGTCCCAGCCCTCCGGCGTCCGGCTGGTGTTCCGCACCCGGGCCACCGCGGTCGAGCTGGACACCCTGCCCACCAAGCGGGTCTCCCCGGGGGCCCCGCCCCGCCCGGACGGCGTCTACGACCTGGTCGTGGACGGCCGCCTGGTCGCCCAGGCGAGCGTGCCGGGCGGCAACACCCTCACCGTCGACCTGGCCACCGGCGCCACCGGGAAGACACCGGGCCGGCCGGGCACCGCCCGCTTCACCGGCCTGCCCGGCGGTGACAAGGACGTCGAGATCTGGTTGCCGCACAACGAGACGACCGAGCTCATCGCGCTGCGCACCGACGCGCCCGTCCGGCCCGCGCCCGACCGGGGCCGCCGGGTGTGGCTGCACCACGGCAGCTCGATCAGCCACGGCTCCAACGCCGCGAGCCCCAGCACCACGTGGCCCGCGCTCGCCGCGTCCCTCGGGAGCGTGGAACTGGTCAACCTCGGCCTGGGCGGCAGCGCCCTGCTCGACCCGTTCACCGCCCGCACCCTGCGCGACGCGCCCGCCGACCTGATCAGCGTCAAGATCGGCATCAACCTGGTCAACGCCGACCTGATGCGCCTGCGCGCCTTCACCCCGGCCGTCCACGGGTTCCTCGACACGATCCGCGAGGGCCACCCCACCACGCCGCTGCTGGTCGTCTCGCCCATCCTGTGCCCGATCCACGAGGACACGCCCGGTCCCTGCGCGCCGGACCTCGAGGAGCTGCGCCGCGGGCGGCTGCGGTTCCTGGCCACGGGCGACCCGGCGGAGCGCGCGAGCGGGAAGCTGACCCTGCGCGTCATCCGGGAGGAGCTGGCGCGGATCGTGGCGCAGCGGGCCGCCGACGACCCGGACCTGCACCACCTCGACGGCCGCGCCCTCTACGGCGAGGCGGACGCCGCCGGGCTGCCGCTGCCGGACCGGCTCCACCCGGACGCCGCCACCCACCGGCTCATGGGCGAGCGCTTCGCCGAGCTGGTGTTCGCCGGCGGCGCGTTCGCGGAGCGCGCCGCGGCGTGATCGCTCGCCCGGCGTGACGCCCGGTGTCATCGCACGGTGTGACCGCTCGGCGTGACCGCCCGGCGTGGGCGCGCCCCAGGCCCACACGTGGGGGGGCCCCCCCCGCACCGCCACGCCCCCGCCGCACAGCACGCCCCACCCCCCCACCCCCCCCCCCCCCACCACCCCCACCACCACCCCCACCCCCCCCCCCCCCCCCC